>DASUGV010000267.1:0-3609 GCA_036273835.1 Rhodocyclaceae bacterium | reverse complement strand
TTGCCTATTGCTGGAAATACTCACTCATCATGGCGTGGGCACGATGATCAAAAGCCACTGAAATGCTTTTGGCATACATATGCCCAATTCGTCGACCTGTTCGGCCTACTTTGCCGTAGCACTTTCGGCGGTTGGGGCCGGTGAAGCTTGTGGCGCAGAAGCTTCTGCAACCGGTGGCGGAGCGTCCTTCCATTGTCCGACGCGTTTGAGCATGTCGCGCAATCCCGGCAGCGGAAAACCTTCTGCATAAGCCTTGTGTGCATTGGTCAGCGCCAGATCGTATTTCTGCATACCGAAATACGCCAGACCAAGGTTGTAATAAATATTGGGATCGTTTTCGCTCAGCGTGGCCGCTTTTTCAAATTGTTCGATCGCCTTGTCCTGATCTTTTTTCTTCAGCAGGAACATCCCATAAAGCAGATGTACTGTTCCGTCGTTAGGCTTGAAAATCAGCGCATTCTCAAAGTAACAATGCAACGGTTTGGCGCCATCGGGAATTCCCCCCCCTTTTTGCTGGTCAAACAGTCGCATCATGGCCATCAGCGCGCGCGGACTGTTCGGAAATGCCCGTAGCGTGTAGTCGATATCGCCACCGATATAACTATGCTTGCCGTGGATCAAATGCTCGACGTCGGGCGTAAAATGCGCGCCCTCGACGAGTACGCGTGTGCTTTCGGAAATCGCCCGGTAATCAAACGGACCATAGCCTTCCATCGACGGGCAATCGATCCCCATCTGTATCTCTTGCGCCTGCGCGCCAACACAATATGACGCAGCCATAAACATGGCGAAAGTGATCGCGAGCAAGTCAACATTCACGGTCCGTTTCATAATGCTATCCTCATAATCTGTTGGCGAGCGCTCTCGTCCATTCGATACTTGCCAGCTCAACCGCCTCACGCCAGGCTCGCGACGAAAAAGTATGATTGGCGTCGGAAAAACGCCTGAGTTCGGCATGGCGAGACGCCATTATCTTCGGCCATAGCGATGACTTGTCCATTTCGGCGATGAACTCTGCCGCCACAAAATCCCTGCCCGAAAGCAGAATCAGCATCGCTCTGTCCGCACGCAGCATGCTGTGCGGCAGACGCTGTGTGAGCGGCGCATCCGCCGGCAGCACTGCGAGATTCGCCGTAACGGGTGCCGATCCACCGGCCTTGCGCAACATACCGAAAAGCGAGGTCAGCGACTGCGTTAGACTGAAGCGACCACTCAAGAGTTTCCGCCAGAATTCCGGTGCAAGCATGCGCCGCAGATAGTAATTCTTCAACATCACCTTGGCCTCACCCGCTTCGGTGCGTACCCACGGGTTCAGCAGAATCATGCCCGCCACGCGTGCATCCTGCGGCGCGTAAAAGCAGGCGGCGGAAGCGCCATCGCACAGACCCCATAAAACAACGCCGCGCAAGGCAGGCACGGTTGCAAGAAAAGCATCTACGGCACACGCAATGTCCGCATCTATGTCCTCGAAACTACGCATGCGGCCATCGCTATCGCCCATACCGCGATAATCGAATCGCATACAGGCAATTCCCGCAGCGGCCAATGCGCGTGCCAGCAGCAGAAACTGGCGGTGACTGCCGACCCGATATTGCGGACCGCCGACGATAACCAATACCCCGAGCCGCAACGATGCGCTTTCCGGCTGAGCCACGATGGCCAGTTGCTGTTCGCCGGCACAGTCGATCAGTAGCGCTTCCTCACGAATATTCATGACTGCTCAAACGCCGCTAACGCGTTCAGGCTGGCATCTATCAGCGCCGGGACTTCGGCAATCTCTACGCTTTGCCAGAATGGCAGGCCATTGAGCGCTCGCGCACTTATGCCGATGCCATTATTTTTCAACGCTGCGACGCGCTGTTGCGAAGCAGGCGACAGGTCGGCGGGATCGCGTGACGAAATTTCCAGCCATGTAACGGTGGAAACATATCCCGATGACATATCTAGCGAAGCCCGCTCTAGCCCTTCGGCCATCGCGGGCGAAAGCAGATAGCCCGCGATTTCAATCGGCTCGCCCCTGGCCAGCGCTTCGCGCAGCCGCCGCGTGTCCATCGCCGCCGACTCACCGCTCGACGATTCGCTGTTCGGAGACTCGTTTGCCAACCCACCGGCCAACTTGAGCCGCAGAAACTGGGTCAGAAACTGTTTACCCGATGCAATCGGCTGCCACCAAAGAACATTTGACGTTGTGCCGAGTTCCACGCGCTCGCGCAACACGGCGGCCGTCAGCAACGCGCCTGTGCGCGTCCCCCACCAGTGAATCGGCAAACCTGCATATTGTTCGGCGCAACGGCGCTCGAGCCACGCTAGATCGCCGACCCAGGATATCCAATTGGCATCGCCGAAATCGCCCGCGCTATCGCCTGTGCCATACAAGTCAGGCGAGATCACGATCCAGCCTTGTTCGGCAAAGCGTCGCGCCGCGAGCGCCGTCATGCGCCGCGCCTTGTTCATTTCTTCGGCAAAAGCCGGCGCGTGAACGATCACGCCTCGCGGCGCGAAAGACGGCAACACGGTCAAGCAAAATAGTCTGCCCGAAGGTGCGTCAAGAAACGATGGTTGAAGGCGCACGGCAGGCATGACAAACACTCAACGATGGATGCTTACTGATCCGCACACTTGGCTTCGACGAAACCCAACAGGCTGCCGAATGTTTGAAAAGTAGCACCGTCTATGTCATCGTCATTGACTTCAAAACCGAAATGCTCTTCCAGCGAAGTGATGACCGCAACGACGGCCATCGAATCGAGTTCCGGCACACTACCGAGCAAAGGTGTGCCGTCGTTGAAGCTATCGGCGCGTCCACCCAGATTAAGCACCGAGTCCAGCACTGCAAGAACCTCTTTACGAATATCCAAACAACTCTCCCTCTGCGAGCAAGCCTCAACGCCATCTTGCCAAAAAAATCTCGCCAGTTACCGGGCGAGCTGCATTCCAATCTATTTTGTCATTACCTTGCGCACCACACGAGCCGCAACGGCAAGAAACCATTATTGTCGCCCACTTATTGCCGCCAGTTACTCAGCCACGGCGGACTTTACAATTATATCGCCCGCGCAACCGGCAGATTTGTCACACCCTGCCCTTAAGAGTGGTCTTTCGTTCGCTCGATCATGGCCCTACTCATAGTATCCTGCCGCGCATGTCTTCGTTCATGCCCACCCCTGATGAAGTTCCGCGCCTGCCGGTATTCGGTTGGCATGCTCTGAACGGGCCGCGTATTGCGTCCCTGCCGTCGGTACTCGATGCACCGCATACTCAACTGACCACCAGCGGCCGTGCGGCGATAGCGCTGGCATTGCGCGTGCTCGATGTACGCAGCGGCGACCGGGTGCTCGTGCCAACTTATCATTGCCCGACGATGATTGCGCCGGTCGTTGGGTGCGGCGGTCAACCGCTGTTCTATCCAATCGATGCGCAAGGCAATGCGGACATCGGCTGGCTGGAGAAGGCCGATACGCGCGGCGTGCGGGCCTTACTGGCGGCTCACTATTTCGGCATTCCCCGATCGTTTTCGGCACTGCGTGCGTTCTGCGATGCGCGCGGCATCGCGCTCATCGAGGATTGTGCGCATGCCTTGTTCGGCCGCAGCGAAGGGCGTCCGATCGG
>DASUGV010000266.1:0-2559 GCA_036273835.1 Rhodocyclaceae bacterium | reverse complement strand
TCATGGAGGCTTCGGCCAACGCCTTAACGGCCAGCGGCGCGTATGGCGAATCGGTAGTTACGTATTTCACCATGGGGCAGTCGGCGGCAAATCCCACGACGCTTCCCGCTGGGACCTGCTCATGGCTGGATCGCGGCATGTCTTCGAGTGAACCCGATGCCTTGATACAACTTTTTCCCGGCGTGCAATTCCAGACAGTCGGCTATATAAACATGCCAAACATTCAGTACTCAATCGATCCTACGTCCGCGCAACTGATTCCTTATGTTCCTAATGCCATGACGACGCAAATGGTCGACAATCCATCAGCCAATCCAGTCATCGGTACGCTGGATGATCCAGGTACGTTCTATACGTTCAACGTTTTCAATAACGGCCATGGTTTTCTACAAATCGTCAGCATTCGCTGCAAGGGCTTTTGCTTTTGATTTTTTCCGCAGCTTTGTTGTTGCCAAGTTGCCTGCCATCAGCGCTCAGGATGGTTTGTTTCGGTAAAAATTTTGCGCAATCCTTCATACCATTTTTCTGCACCATTCTTTTGCGAGAGCAGAAATGAATACGCAACCAATCATGAATACGCGGCCCATTCCTGCCACAGGCGAGATGCTGCCTGTAGTGGGCTGCGGGACTTATATGGGTTTCGATGTTGCGCGCGGATCGAGCGAGTACGAGCGCTTGCCCGGCGTGTTGCAGGCCTTGTTCGATGTCGGCGGTTCGGTGCTGGATAGTTCGCCGATGTATGGGCGCGCGGAAGAAGTAACCGGCGGTTTGCTAGCAGCGAAGGGCAGCCGCAAGAAGGCCTTCGTTGCGACCAAAGTATGGACGCGCGGGCGCGATGCAGGCATACGAGAAATGCAAGCGTCATTGCGCTTGTTGCAAGTCGAACAATTGGATTTGATGCAGATTCACAATCTGTTGGATTGGCGCACGCATCTGGCGACGCTGCGCGACTGGAAGGCACAAGGGCGTATTCGCTACATTGGCATCACGCATTACACATCGAGTGCTTATCGTGAGCTGGAAGAAGTAATGCGCGCCGAGCAATTCGATTTCTTGCAGATCAATTATTCGCTCGATGAGCGCGAAGCGGCGCAGCGCATTCTGCCGCTGGCGGCCGAACGTGGCATGGCAGTGCTCATCAACAGGCCGCTCGGCGGTGGCGGTTTGTTGCGCCGCCTGAGCAGCAAGCCCTTGCCTGACTGGGCGGCGGAAATCGGCGCGACGAGCTGGGCACAGCTATTGCTGAAATTCGCAATGAGTCATCCAGCCGTTACATGCGTTATTCCAGGTAGCGGTAGTCCGGAACACATGGCGGACAACGCGCGCGCGGGGGCTGGACTGATCCCGGGGCCCGAATTCTGGGCGCGTCACGCGGATGCGATGAGTTGATGCTCGACATTCATTCGAGTGCTGTTCGCGTTCTTGATAAAGGAGAAAGTCATGCTCCAACATTCACCGATGTACGCCTACATACCGGCGAAGGACGTTGCGCGTGCGCGTCGGTTTTACGAGCACAAGCTCGGTTTTGCGCCTGGACAGGAGATTGCGGGAGGTGTTGTTTACGAATTCAGCGACCGTACGGCTTGCTTTCTATATCCGACACCCAACGCAGGAACGTCCAAGGCGAGCCAGGCCTTCTGGCAGGTGGAGGACATCGAACGCGAAGTCGCCGAGTTGAAAGGGCGGGGCGTCGAGTTCGAGAACTACGACATGCCTGGTGAAAAAGATGCAAATGGCATTGTTATGGCGGGTGGCGCTAAAGCGGCATGGTTCAAGGACAGCGAGGGCAACATCATGGCCATCATCCAAAGCGTGTGAAGCGGATAGCACTATGGCATTCGTGCTATGACATTTCAATAGCCGTAAAATTCCTCGGTACGAATATCGTCGTCGTCCACGCCGATACGATGCAGGGTTTGACGCATGGCCTCAACCATGCCCGGTGGCCCTACCAAGTAATAGATAGCGGATGATAGGCCGTCGGCGGCGCTTTTGATCAGTGCCTCGTCCATCAAGGTGGTTTTGCCTTGCCAGGCTAGGCGCGATCCGCTCATTTGCGTCATGGTGGCGACGAGCTGGAAGTTGTCGTTCTGCTTTGCGAGATCCTGCAGCTCAGCAAGAAACGCCGCGTCTTCAGGACGGCGATTGGAATAGAGCAGCACCAGGCGATGAGGCAGCCGGAGTTCGCAGGCGTGCCGCAAGATGCTGACGAATGGTGTGATGCCGATGCCGCCTGCGATGAGCACGGCCGGACGGTTGCGATCGTTGTGCAAGGTGAGCGATCCGAAAGGCCCGTCGAGATCCACGAACGATCCGATCGCCAGCGACTTCAGCGTGTTCTTGAATGCGCTGTCGCGCATACGCGTAGCAAAGACAAGTTCGTTCTGGGATGGCGCGCTGACAATGGAAAATGCGTGTTGCGAATTGCTCTGGTCATTACCCGCCACGTCCGTGAGAATGATTTCGGCGGCCTGGCCGGGCCTGAAGCTGAAGCCAGCCGGCTTCTCGAAGTGGAAGGCCATCGTACCTTCGGCGACTTCTTCGCGTTTCAACAAACGT
>DASUGV010000265.1:0-3364 GCA_036273835.1 Rhodocyclaceae bacterium | reverse complement strand
TGTTCGACATGAATGACATCACAGCGAACAAGCAAATGTTCAATTCGCTGCCCAGCATGTTCTCGATCAAGGATCAGCCGCCTATCGTCACCAAGGTCGACGATTACACGGTCAGATTCAAGTTTGCCGGTCCTTACATTTCATTTCTTGAACAACTGGCAACGCCGGTCGCGCAGCATCCGACGCTGTGGCAGAAAAAGTATTGCAGCCAGTTCGTGCCGAAGTACAACGCCAACATCAATGATCTGATGGCGAAGGAGAAATTCAAGGACTGGGCTTCGATGTTCCGCGCCAAGTGCGGTGAAATCGAATCCGCCGCGCGCTGGAACAATCCTGATCGTCCCACGATGGATCCATGGGTCATCAAGGAAGGTTATGGCGGTAGTGCAACCAAGGTTGTTCTGGATCGCAACCCGTACTTCTGGCAAGTCGATGCCGCCGGCAAGCAACTGCCGTATATCGATCACGTGCAGATGTCGGTGATCTCGGATGTGGAAACCATTGTGCTGGCTGCCATCAGCGGTCAACTCGATTGGCAGATCCGCAGTATTTCCGGTATTCAGAATCGTCCAGTGCTTGCGGAAAATCAGGCCAAGGGTGGCTACAAGATTTTCGGTGCTGAGAACGTGAATGCCAATGCTGGTGGATTGTGGCTGAATCAAAGCACCAAGAATCCGAAGCTGCGTCCATTCATGCGCAATCATGATTTCCGTGAAGCGCTGTCGCTGGCGATTGACCGCAACGAAATCAACGACCTCATATATCTAGGCCAAGCAACGCCGTGGCAAAGTGGTCCGCTGCCTCAATCCAAGTGGTACAACGAAAAGCTGGGCAAGCAATACATCAACTACGACCTGAAAGGAGCCAACGAAATATTCGATAAGCTTGGCCTCACCAAACGGGATTCGGATGGTTTCCGTCAGTATCCGGATGGTGGCCGTGTGTCGATGAATGCAATTGTTCAGATTGCGCAGCAATCCATGGTCGACACCCTGGATCTGATTCGCAAGCAGTGGGCCAAGGCAGGTATCGAAATGGTGATTCAGGCCTCCGAGCGTACCTTGGTATATGACAAGGCCGCCCAGAACAACTATGACATCAGCATTGACGTCTTCCCTGGCGGCATGGACGCGACCTTCAATCCGCGCGCCTATCTTGCAGTGCATCCGCAAGAATCGCGTATGAGTCTGGAGTGGACCAAGTGGTACCTCTCCAACGGCAAGCAAGGTGAAGAGCCGTCGCCGAGCATGAAGGCACGCTTGGCGCTATATGACCAATGGCAAGTTGCCAAGACACCGGCCGAAGCTGATCGTCTGTTCAGGGAAATCCTTCAATCTGCCGCTGATGCATTCGAAGTCATTGGTACCGTACGTCCGGCTGTCGACACGGCCGTTCGTAATGCCAAGCTGATGAACGTCTATGAAAAGATGCCGTCTGGCTGGACATATCCGACGCCAGCCCCCGCTTTACTGCAACAATGGTATTTTGCTTCTGGTAAGTAACCTGGCGCATTGGGTTTGACCATGCGCAATGTAAAGACGTCGGAGTGTGGCATTTTGTCTTCGACGTGCTTGCTGTAAGTAAACGGCCCGGGGAGTAATCTCCGGGCCCCTTTTTGTAGCGGTTTCTAAAGCGAGATTCACCGTGCTCTCTTATATTTTCCGGCGTCTTCTGTCGGCGATACCGTTTATCTTTCTAGTGTCATTGACGGTATTCATTCTTATTCAACTTCCACCAGGCGATTTCGTCGATAGCTGGGCTGCGGCGTTATCGAATTCGGGCGAAGTTGTCGATGCCGCGCAAATGGCTCAAAAACGCCATGAGTTTGGTCTCGATCAAAACATATTCGTTCAGTACCTGCACTGGATGAGCGACATCATCTTTCACGGCAATTTTGGTTATTCCTTCGAATGGAACAGCCCTGTGTCGGAACTCATTGGTGAGCGCATGAACCTCACCCTGATTCTCTCGCTCGCCACACTGGTGCTGACATGGACCATCGCCTTACCGATTGGTATCTATTCGGCCGTGCGGAAATATTCGGTCTTCGATTATGTCTTGACCTTCCTTGGATTCATCGGTCTGGCCGTACCGCCGTTCCTCATTGCACTCATCATGTTGTATATCGGGGTCAAGCATTGGGACGTGAATTTGTCCGGCTTGTTTTCGTCCGAGTTTGCCAATGCACCGTGGTCGATGGATCGCGTAATGGACTTGATGCATCACTTGTGGATACCGGTGATCATTCTCGGTTTGAGTTCCACTGCCAGCCTGATTCGTATCATGCGCGCGAACTTGATCGACCAGCTCTACATGCCTTATGTCGTGACAGCACGCGCCAAGGGATTGTCTGAAGTCAAATTGTTGCTTAAATATCCCGTTCGCATAGCGCTCAATCCATTTGTCAGCACGATCGGCTTTATCCTGCCGCACCTTATTTCCGGCGCGGTGATATTGTCCATCGTGATGAATCTGCCAACGGCGGGGCCGATGCTTTATCAGTCCCTCTTGACGCAAGACGTCTATTTATCTGGCGCACTCTTGCTGTTGTTATGTCTGTTGACGGTGGTTGGCACACTGATTTCAGACATTCTTCTGGTTATCCTCGATCCTCGCATTAGGTTGGAATAATGAGCGCACCGACTACGTCTGCATCCGCAAACCCGCAGGTCAATATGGCCAACCTGCGGGGCGGTATTGAATATGCATCGCAATGGCTATTGATGTGGTACCGCTTTCGCAAGCACAGACTTGCGCTGGCAAGTATGTTTGTCGTGTTCTTGTTGTACGGCATGGCGCTTTTTTCGGAGTTCCTTGCGCCGTACAACCCGGAAGATTCGCTCAGAGCGGAAGGAAGCTACAAAGCCCAGGCATTCCATCCTCCGCAAATGATTCATTTGCTCGACACCAGCAATGGCGGTTTTAAGCTTCATCCGTATGTCTACGTCATGAAGGAAAAAGTCGATCCGGATACGCTTAGCAAGAACTATGTTATCGACGATGACAAGAAAATTTATTTGTCATTTTTCGTGCATGGCTTCGAATACAATTTCCTTGGACTTTTCCGCTCCGATATTCATTTATTGGGTCCCTCGAAGCCCGGACAGGTATTTTATTTGTTCGGCTCGGATCGCAACGGTCGCGACATGTTCAGCCGCATCATCTATGGCGGGCGTTTCACCTTATCGCTGGGCTTGATCGGGGTAATATTATCGACCATTTTTGGCATTGTTCTCGGTGGAGTTGCCGGCTACTACGGCGGCAAGGTCGATTGGTTCATCCAGCGCATGGTGGAGTTCATTACATCTCTGCCGACGTTGCCGATCTGGTTGGCAATGGCTGCTGTGCTACCTAAGAATTGGCC
>DASUGV010000264.1:0-4716 GCA_036273835.1 Rhodocyclaceae bacterium | reverse complement strand
CACCCAACCGATGTCGGCGGTACACCAATACACGTCATCTGCCTGAACATCAAACGTCCACTTGGTTGTTAGCAGTGCATGTAACAGATAACCACCGCTGGAATGTTGCACGCCCTTGGGGCGACCAGTAGAACCCGACGTGTAGAGCAGGAACAGCGGATGTTCGGCGCCTACCCATTCCGGTTCGCACGTATCGGACTGTCCATTGATGAGATCGTGCAACCATATGTCCTGCCCGGCCTTCATGCCAACGGCATTACCGGTGCGGCGATAGACGATAACGTTTTTGATGCCCTCGCAACCGCCCAAAGCCAGCGCTTCATCGACGACTGCCTTGAGCGCGATATTCTTGCCTCCGCGGCATTGCTCGTCGGCCGTCAGCACGGCGATCGCGCCCATGTCCACGATACGTTCTTGCAAACTTTTCGCGGAGAAGCCGCCGAACACGACGGAATGGATCGCGCCAATGCGTGCGCACGCCTGCATGGCGGCGACACCTTCCACCGACATCGGCATGTAGATGATGACGCGGTCGCCTTTCTTTATGCCTTTCGATTTCAATCCATTGGCGAACTTGCATACGAGCGCATGCAGTTCGCGGTAGGTGGTGCGCGTCACGCGGCCATCGTCAGCCTCGAAAATGATCGCCACCTTATCGGCGTTACCATTTGTTAAATTGCGATCCAGACAGTTATAGGAAACGTTCAGCGTGCCGTCTTCAAACCACTCATAGAAGGGCGCATTGGACTCGTCGAGTGTCTTGCTAAAAGGTGTTCGCCACACCAGGTGCTCGCGCGCCAACCTTGCCCAGTAAGCCGCGTAGTCTGTATCCGCCTCTTTGCAAAGTGCCTCGTAAGCCGGCATGCCGGATACATTGGCACGCGCAACCGTTTCCGCAGAAGGGGGAAAAATGCGGTTTTCTTGCAGATTGGAATCGATGGACGGCATCTCACGCTTCTCCTTTGATGATGCAGCCACGGAATATCGAAGCACACCGGGCTGTTATATATCTCATCGTAACCACTATAAGTCGTCCACGATCAATCCACGCCGACCGGGCGACTTGTGATTAGATGAATCTCAGCTTACAACGCATTGAAGTGACGGACATACCGCACATCGCACCACAGCGAGGATTGAGGCAAGTGTCTCCGCAATCCTTCGCCACGGATGGCCACAACCTGATACGATTTTGCACGTTAACAGAATACGGCAACGGTCGTCTGCGTAGCATGCTCAATCATCAGGATATTATCGCCGAGATTCCTCGCCTGCGCCGTTATGCACGCGCACTGACGGGCGACAGTTCTCGTGCCGACGATCTGGTACAGGACACGCTCGAGCGCGCGCTGGCGAAATGGGCGTTGTGGCATCCAGGCAATCTGCGTTCGTGGTTGCTTACGATCATGCATAACGTTTTCATCAATCAGTGGCGCAGTGCCGCACCACTGGATTATCCAGGCGACGAAAGCTTACCGGAATTGCCCGTGAGAGCCGAACAGGACGATGCACTGGCCTTGCGCGATCTTGATCGCGCCGTCATGCGTTTGAGCGTCGAACATCGTGAAGTGCTTTTGCTGATTGGACTGGAGGAAATGAGTTACGACGAAGCAGCCAAAGTGCTTGGCGTTCCGACCGGCACGATCATGTCGCGCCTGTTCCGCGCGCGCGAACGCTTGCGCGACCTGCTCGGCAATCAGGATGGTCCAGCACATTTGAAGGTGGTGAAATGAAGCGGCAAGACGACGTCATCACTGGGCACGATGAAGAGCTGCTGCGCTATGTCGATGATCGTCTCGACGTGGACGACCGCGCCGCGGTCGAGCAACGGCTGCGCAATAGCGCGGAGGATGCGCAACGCGTGCGCGAATGGCGCGCTCACAAACATGCTCTTCTCCATCACTACGATCCGCTGGCACACGCTGCCGTGCCCGAGCGGCTGCTGCGCGCGGTAAAACGAGCATCGCACCGCTCTCCGATGCGATATGCCGCTGCCATAGGCTGGCTGGTTGTCGGCGCGCTCGTGGGTTACGGCATCGCACTTGCTACTCGCCCGGCCACCACAATCGTCGCCGACGGCCTTGCCAAGCAGGCTGCCATTGCATATGCCATTTACGTACCCGAGATTCGCCATCCCGTGGAAGTAGGCGCGGACCAGGAAGCGCATTTGACCACGTGGCTGTCCAAGAAGCTGGGCGACAAACTCATCATCCCGAAGCTGACTCAGCAAGGCTTCTCGTTAGTAGGCGGACGCCTGCTGCCCAGCGAAGCGGGTCCAGTCGCGCTATTCATGTATCAAAATCTGAACGGTCAACGTCTGACGCTCTATGTGCGTACTAACAAGGGCGGCGTACATGAAACAGCGTTCCGCTTTGCACAAGAAGGTAATATCAGCGTGTTCTATTGGCTGGACGATAATTTGGGTTGCGCATTATCCGGTGAAGTCGACAAGAGCGCCCTGCTCGATATCGCGCAAACGGTCTACCTTCAACTCAATCAGTTGCAGTAGCGAGACAAGGGCTCATTGCTTGTCCGCTGCGACGCCTTCGCCTTTGTAAATATTCGTGACATCGTCCTTCGGCAGCAGGATCACCCATGCGAGCGATATGCTTGAGCTCGGCAACTACGCGAGTAAGGATTAAACTTGCGGATTGACACTCGTTGCCGGAGCCGCTTATGAAGATGACATTTCGCTGGTACGGCGACAACGACCCCGTCAAGCTCGAATACATTCGCCAGATTCCCGGCGTGTATGGCATCGTCTCGGCCATATACGACATACCGGTCGGCGAAGTCTGGCCGCTGGAAAAAATCCTTGCATTGAAAGCCCGCATCGAATCGGTCGGTCTCAAGTTCGAAGTGGTCGAAAGCGTGCCGGTGCATGAAGACATCAAGATGGGCAAACCGGCGCGCGATCGTCTCATTGCCAACTTCCAGCAGAACATCCGCAACTGCGCAGCGGCGGGCATCAAGGTCATTTGCTACAACTTCATGCCGGTGTTCGATTGGACACGCACCAGCGTCGCCACCGAGCTACCGGACGGATCAATGACTTTGTCATTCGACGCCGAGGCGGTTGCGAACATCGACCTCGATCAAGGCATTTCCCTGCCCGGCTGGGACACCAGTTACAAGCCGGCGCAACTCAAGGCCCTGCTGGCGGAGTATCGCGCCATCGGCGAGGAACAGTTGTGGGCCAATCTCGAATATTTTCTCAAGGCCATCATTCCGGTCGCAGCAGAATGCGGTGTACGCATGGGCATGCATCCGGACGATCCACCGCGGCCGATCTTCGGCCTGCCGCGCATCGTCAAGAATCGCGACGATTTGATACGACTGGTGAAGATCGTCGACAATCCCGCAAACGGCATCACCCTGTGTTCCGGCTCGCTCGGTGCCGACCTGTGCAACAACATCCAATCGCTGGTGCGCGAATTCGGCGGTATGGGCCGCATTCCATTCGGTCACCTGCGCAATGTAGCCGTGGAACAAGACGGAACCTTCTACGAATCCAGCCATCTGTCTTGCGAAGGCTCGCTCGATATGACGGAAATTCTCAAGGCTTACCATGACGTCGGTTTCGACGGCTATGTGCGTCCCGACCATGGCCGCATGATCTGGGGGGAAACAGGCAAGCCCGGATACGGCCTCTACGACCGGGCACTCGGCGCCGTTTATTTGAATGGCATATGGGAAGCGGTAAGCAAGCTCGCTCCAAATAAACACAAGGAAAAAACAGCCGCATGAACCTAGCCGCTCTCTCCTCAGCTACTTACTCCATTCCCTTTTCAATCGACCTGGCCGGCAAAGTCGCCGTCGTGACTGGCGGCAGCGGCGTGCTCGGTGCGGCCATGTGCCGCGCGCTGGCGGCCTGCGGCGCCAAAGTGGTCATTCTGGGCCGCGACCTTGCCAAAGCCGAAGCGCTGGCCGCAGGCATTGAGGAAACCGGCGGCATCGCGCAAGGCGTTTCGTGCGACGTGCTAGATCGCACCGCGCTGGAAACCGTCGCCGCTCACATCGCATCGACTTTCGGTTCATGCGATATCCTCATCAATGGCGCCGGCGGCAATCATCCCAAAGGCACGACCAGCATGGAAGCGTATGACGAAGGAATACTAACGACCGACACATCGCAAACCAGTTTCTTCGATCTGGATGTCGCGGGCTTCGATTTCGTCTTCAATCTCAACTTGATGGGCACGCTTCTACCCTGCCAGATTTTTGGCAAACAAATGTTGGGACGCAAAGGATGCAGCATCATCAACATCTCATCGATGAGCGCCATGAAGCCGCTCACGAAAGTCGCCGCCTATAGCAACGCCAAGGCCGCTGTCAGCAACTTCACCCAATGGCTCGCAGTGCATTTCGCCAAGACAGGTATTCGCGTGAATGCGCTGGCGCCGGGTTTTTTCATCACCGAGCAGAACTACAACCTGATGATGCAACCTGATGGCGAGTACACGCCGCGCGCAAAAAAAGTCATTGCGCAGACACCCATGGCGCGTTTCGGCGAGCCGGACGAACTACTGGGCGCATTGTTGTGGCTGGTAGAACCCAAGGCATCGGGCTTCGTCACCGGAGCAATCATTCCGGTCGATGGCGGGTTCTCGGCGTACTCGGGTGTGTAAGCCTCAACTATGAAATTCTGTTCGCGATTGAGGCAACGCAAATTTCCGCCGGACCGCGAATTCTGGAATCACCAAAATCACTATAATC
>DASUGV010000263.1:0-7754 GCA_036273835.1 Rhodocyclaceae bacterium | reverse complement strand
ACGAGATGGTCTGAGAAGAAGCGTACCTTGTTACCGCCATCCGTTAGCACGCCTTGCTTGAGCGCATTGAAGTACGTGTTCACGTCGCCAGTCGACGTGGCACCGCCGGGTTTGGCAGTGCCCTTGCCGCCAGGGTACTTGCATTTGACGGCGAAGGCATAGCAGTTCGCTCGGTCGCTGAAGGTACGTTTGTTCTGAGGCATGGCTCTGTGCTCAGTTGATCGCGTAGGTAAAGTTGTCGCCATCGTCCACGGAAACCGTGACGCGCTCGATGCTCTTGTCCTCGCTCATGCGCGACAACACCTCTTCAGCCATAGTCGGCAGCAGGTTGCCGGTGATGATGTTGTCGATGTTGCGCGCACCGCTGTCGACTTCCTTGCAACGTGCCGCGATGTTGTCGACGAGCTTTTCGTCGTAGGCGAAATCGGCGTTGTGGTTGGTGCGCACGCGCTTCTTGATCTTGCCGAGCTTGAGACGCACGATCTGCTTGAGGATTTCGTCCTTGACCGGATAGTACGGAACTACTTGCATGCGGCCGATGAAGGCGGGCTTGAAAACCTTGTTGAGCTCGTTGCGCAGGCCGTCGCGCAGCGATTCCACCGAAGGCATGACTTTGGCATTGCGGCAAGCGTCCATGACGATTTCGGTGCCGGCGTTCGAGGTCAGCAATATGACGGTGTTCTTGAAGTTGATTTCGCGGCCCTCGGCGTCGTCCATGACACCCTTGTCGAAGACCTGGAAGAACATTTCGAGCACGTCCGGGTGCGCCTTCTCGACTTCGTCGAGCAGCACCACGCTGTAAGGCTTGCGGCGCACGGCTTCGGTGAGGATGCCGCCTTCGCCATAACCCACGTAGCCAGGAGGCGAACCCTTGAGGCTGGACACCGTATGAGCCTCCTGGAATTCCGACATGTTGATGGTGATCATGTTGCGCTCGCCGCCGTAGAGGATATCGGCGAGTGCCAGCGCGGTTTCGGTCTTGCCGACGCCGCTGGTGCCGACGAGCATGAACACGCCGATCGGTTTGCCCGGATCTTCCAGGCCAGCGCGCGAGATGCGGATGCGCTGCGCGATAGCTTCGAGCGCGTGGTCCTGACCGATGACGCGCTCGCCCATGGTTTCGGCGAGCTTCATCACGGTGGTCATCTCGTTCTTGACCATCTTGCCGAGCGGGATGCCGGTCCAGCCGGAGATCACTTCGCCGACGGTCTGCTCGTCGACGCAGACCTGCACGAGCGGGTGATCGCCCTGCAGTGTGGCGAGTTCGTCGCTGAACGTTTTCAGATCGGCCATCAGCGCTTCGCGTTTCGCTGCGTCGGGTTCGGGCAATTCACTGTTGGCTTCGAGCTGATCGCGCACGTCGCGGATCTTCGCGACGATTTCCTTCTCGGCGTTCCAGCGTTTTTCCAGCTCGGCGAGTTCGGCTTCGGCAGCGGTCTTGGCTTCCTGCGCCTCGGTGATGCGTTTGTCATGGCTGCCGCCGCTCGCGGTTTCTTTGTTGAGTACGCGGATTTCGGTGGCGAGGCCGTCGATGCGACGGCGCGTGTCCTCGACCTGAGCAGGCGTGGCCGACTGTCCGATGGCGATGCGCGCGCAAGCCGTATCGAGCACGCTCACGGCCTTGTCCGGCAACTGGCGGCCGGTGATATAGCGATGCGACAGCTTGACGGCGGAGATCAGCGCTTCGTCGAGCACGCGCACGTTGTGGTGTTGCTGCATCTTTTCGAGCAGGCCGCGCAGCATGATGACGGCGACATCTTCGCTGGGCTCGTCGACCTTGACGACCTGGAAGCGGCGGGCGAGTGCGGGGTCCTTCTCAAAATATTTCTTGAACTCGGACCACGTCGTCGCCGCGATGGTGCGCATCTCGCCGCGCGCGAGCGCCGGCTTGAGCAGGTTGGCGGCATCGTTCTGGCCCGCCGCGCCGCCTGCGCCGATCAGCGTGTGCGCTTCATCGATGAACGTGATGATGGGCTTCACACTCGACTTGGTCTCTTCGATGACATTCTTGAGGCGATTCTCGAATTCGCCCTTCACGCTGGCACCGGCCTGCAAGAGGCCGAGGTCGAGCATATGCAATTCGACATTGGCGAGTATCGGCGGCACATCGCCGGCTGCAATGCGCAGAGCGAGACCTTCGACGACGGCTGTCTTGCCGACGCCGGCCTCGCCTGTGAGGATGGGATTGTTCTGGCGACGGCGCGTGAGGATGTCGATCATCTGGCGGATTTCGGCGTCGCGTCCGAGCACGGGGTCGAGCTGACCCTTGCGCGCACGCTCGGTAAGGTTGACCGTGTATTGATCGAGCGCCGGCGTCTTGCCGAGCTTCGCGCCTGCGGGCACTTCGCCCGTACCGCCGCTGCCGAGCGTGGTGGCTGTCGCCGCTTCCTTCGATTCGCCTGTGATGGTTTCGAAATTCTTCTGCAAGTCTTCCACCGAAACGGCGGCCAGATCTTTCGACCATTGCTTGACGAGTTGCGCGAGATCGCTGTCGCCGAGCAAGGCGAGAACGACATGGCCACTGCGGATTTTCGTCTCGTTGAAATTGATCGAGGTTACCAGCCAGGTCTTCGAGAACAGCTTGGGCAAATTGGGCGACAGCGTGGGGTTGCGCGAATTGCCGCTCTTGAACTTGTCGAGCGCACCGGTGAGGTCTTTCTCGAAGCGGCTCGGATTGATGCCGTAGTGATGCAGGATGCGCGTGAGATCTGTGTTGTCGACCTCGAGCACTTTCATGAGGAAGTGCTCGACGTCGATCTCGTAATGCGTACGCGAAATGCATAAACCGGCGGCGGACTCCATTGCGCCGCGACATACCGGATTGAGTTTGCCAATGAGTGACTTCAGATCGGTGGACATGTGAGCTTTCCTTGATTAAGCGGAAACGATGTTTGTATATCGGTTTATTTTTTTGTCGGTGTGGCCAATTCTTGATTTGGTTTTTTTGGTGCGTCCTTGATAGCGGCTTTAACGTTTTCGAACAGCTTCACATAATTGGGGTACGACGTTCCGCATGTTCCCATCAGGTCGGACAAGTTCTGCGGTTTTTCGCCGCTGGAGTTGTCGATGAACTTGAAGAGATTGGTGCCGGTCGCATCGGACGAAGAGCTCTTGTAGCGAAAGCAATTCACACGCGTGCCGCCGGACTTGAAATGGATATGATATTGACCGGTTTTGCCCGCGATGCTGAATGAAGTGTTGTAGCCGCCATAGCCGTCGTTTTCCTGTATGACCTCGGTGAAGACAAGACCCACGGCGCCGGCCTTGACCAGATCGCTGCTGTCATCGACATACCAGGCGTAATATCCCATTTGCATTTCTCCTAACTTGCCAAGCGCAAGGCGTGTTCCGGCAGTACGACATCGTCCGCATCGTTGCCCGCTTGCGTCGAACGGTTCAGCCAGGTCGTCCATCCCAGGCGTGTGCCGTAGCCGCCGAGGATGCATGCTGGCACTTCGGCGCGGCGAAGCACGAGCTGCACTTCGAATTCGAGACTGTGGCCGACGAAGAATTTCACGAGGCGGCGCAGCGCGCGGTAAGCGCGGCCGGTGGGCAGGAAAGCGTAGAAACGGCGCCGCGTCAGGGCACCCACGCGCACACGGAATTTGGTTTGCTGATCCCAAACTTGCATGCCGAGCACCGGTTCTTCGCCCAGTGTGCAATTCAAATGGCCGAGCCGGCAGTGCGCCGATTGCGGCAGCGTCAGCCACTGGCCGCAGAATTGCCGGATGTGCACCGATACGTTGAAATGCTCGCGCAACATGGCCTGCAGCCCTTCGACAGTGCGCGCGGAGCCGGCCAGATGGCCGCTGTAATACGTGAAGACCTGATCGTCGACGCCATCGTTTTTCAGCCGGCGTTGCAAGCCCGGCGTGCCCAGCCCGACCAGCGATAACACGTAGCGCTGGAAATCGTCGCGGCCGCCATCTTCGTAGTCGATGAAGACATGATGCTTGCGCCAGGTCTGATAGAACAACGTGGCGATGCGGTGATTGAAGATGTCGAGGAAGTGATGAGCAGTTTGATCCTTGAAGCGGTATCGCCGCTCCAGCAACATTTCCGTATAGCCGACCGGTAGCGCCGAAGAGGGGCCGGTCAGGCCAAGAAATGTCACCGTCATGACCGGCGCTTTGCTCGACATGGCCGGTGTCAGGTTGTAAATCGAACTGGCTGGTGTTTCGAGCGACAGCAATGTGCGGAAGCGGACCGCATCGTCGCCGGCAGGTGCTCCCGTGCCGCGCAATTGCATGACGCCAAGCAGACGAACTGCCTGGAAGAAATCAAATGCGAAAGGGCGCTCGAAGAGCGCCGCGCTTACGCCAGTGTGGCGCTGCCTGCTCTCGGTTGCCATGTCTTGAGTACCTTTTCGCGCTGACGCGTGCGTGCCACGAATTGCGTGAAGCTGTTGATGGTGCTGTAGTGGCCGAAGAAGCGTTCGAGTACGCTGGCCATCAGGAATACGCCCGAACCTTCGAACTGTTCTTCGTCGAACTCGACGGTGACTTCGATACCGCGCACGAAGGCCGCGTGTCCGCGGCTACCCATGCGGGCCAGCGTCGGTTTGCTGCTGACGCGATACACGCCTTCGATTTGTTTGCGCGTGACAGCGGAGCCGGCAAAATTGTAGAGCCCGAGTATTTCGCGCAAGGCCTCGGTGCTTTCGCCATCGCCGTCGGCAATCGACAGGTGATTGAGCGAAAGATGCGAGATGAGTCGCCACATCGCCGAACGGCCCATCGGTGCGCGCAAGGTTTGCGTGGGCTTGCGCAGACAGTGGATGCGCGAAACAGGCGAGCCGCCATCCACCTCGAAGTCGCCCTGTTCGCCGCCGAACGGCAACAAGCCGGGTAGATCGCGATTGGTGCAGCTGACTTCGATAGACAATGCATCCGTCGCGGGCAATTCGGGATTGAATTCGAGATCGACGAGCGACAAAAACATTTCGGTACCCGCATCGTCGGCGCGCGAAGAGGGGCGGCGCGAAGCGATCCAGAAGGTTTGCTGCTCGGCGTTTTCGCTACTGTGATTCAGGCCGTAGAAGGGACGGTACTCGATGATGTCCCCTTGACCGCCTTCTTCCTTGACGAGCTTGCGCACGTGATCGACGGAATAGATTTCCATGCCCCACGGGCGGCGGATGTCCGCGATCACCTGATATTCCGTTTTCATATGCGTGATCTGTAGCGGCTCGGCGTTTTGGCGGAACAGATTGACGATCGGCGTGCAGCCGAGACGGAAATTATCGGCATTGATCGTGTCGGCCAGTCGACCGATGCGATCTGCTTGCTCGAATTCGCCCAACTGGATGACGATTTCAAATTCACGACAGGCTGGCGGCAAAGCCGCCGCATCCAGATTGGCAATGTCGACGAACATGAACTTGTCCGGAAAGACGAAGTATTCATGCAGCAGGCGATAGGCCAACGAAGAGCGCCGGTCGTAATCGAGCAGGCCCTCGTTTTCTTCGAAGCCGACAGGCTGGACGCTACCGCGCGGCAATGCTGTGCTGGTTTCGCCTATCGATAAACTGACTTCGTTCGTGTTGTTGAGCAGTAACTCATAGAGCGCATGCATCACCGGCGGCTCACCCTGCAGAAAGAAACGCAGGCGGTCGACGCCCAGGCCGTTGAAGAACTGCCCGGGGAAACATGACAAACGAATACGAACGGTGGCGGCGGTATCTTGTTTGCGCAGCGCGAAGTCGGTGCGTTGCGTCGGCTCGAAGCTCGCCGCGCTGACTTCGATGGGCCACAGATCGACGGGATAAGCCGTGCGGAAACGGCATGGCATGTCATTGACGCGGCGCGACAGCAATTGTGTGTGACGTGGCAGATTCAGCTTGGCGGAGAGATTGACTACTTTCGGGTCGATGCGCATTTGCGCAATCGACATCGACGGGATCGGACGCAGGTAGTGCGGATAAAGCACATTGAGCAGCGCATCGGTGATCTCCGGAAACTCACTGTCGAGCTTGTGATGTACGCGTGCCGTCAGAAAGGCAAAACCTTCGATCAACCGCTCGACGTGCGGATCCTCCGACACGCCTTCTTCGAGCAGCAGACGTCCGGCTACCTTGGGAAACTGAGTCGAGAACTCTTTGCCAAGTTGGCGCAGTGCTGCCAGTTCGCGGTTGTAGTAGGGAAGCAGATCGTTATGCATGACGTAGCTCAGTTGATCTTGTAGAGCTGCGTTGAAACTTCTAGCACCGCATCGAATATCACCGGCTCGGGTATCGGATCGACACGCAGCATGGCTTCGATATGAAAGGCGAACTGCGCCGCGCTGGCTTCGCTGGTACGCAGCGCGACACGTGTTTTTTCGAGCCGCGGCTCGAAGAGGGAAATCGTTTGTTCGATGCTGGCACGGATGCGGTTGCGGTCGGTCTCGCTGGCCGCGCTCAGATTGGAATAATCGGGCAAGCCATAGGTGAGAACGGATTTGTTCAGCTCGGGGAAGGCATCCAGATTGCTCACCGAACTGGCGCGCGTGTTGAGCAGGTTTTCGAGGTCGCGTGCAACGGAGCGCTTGAGGCGCGCCAAGCCATGGCGAAAATCGGCAAGGGGTTCCGTTCGTTCATCGGGCGCATCGTCGAACAGACGATCCAGCACCGAAGGTACGATACGAGGATTGGTGATCGTCCTGCGCATAAGCCCTATTGCCACTCCCAAGTGTGGAGCCAAACAATCACTGCGCCTGTGCCGGTGGCCTATTGCATACTAGCCGGCATGGCATTTTTTATGGACAGCATAAAAGGCTCGCGATATCCGCCTGCCTTGTTTTACCGATGCGAACGGAATATGACGTCCGAATAAAACCGGAAGTCATATTCCGCGACGTGTCATTAGGCCTTGAGATTCTTCGTGATGTCCCAGCCCTCGGGTCCGATCTTAGTGCCGGTGGAACCATCATGCAGGATTGGCGTGTATTCCCAAGTGACCTTGCCGAATGCGATCGACAAGCTTTCAGTCGGACGATCATCGCCGCCTGCGCTGCCGCTCCACTGAATGCTTTCGATCATGCAGTCGGTGAAAACGTATTTGATGTACGTATGTTTCTTGCCGGTGGAGAGACACAGTTCCACATCAACCTGCGGAAAGTGCGTGCCCGCAGCCGAGGCCGAGGCGAGCTTGACGGAAGCAGTGTCGTATTTCTTCATGACGTTGAAGGACGAGAAGCTTGCTTTACCGGCTGTGAGCCCACCGGTCGCGCTACCGACGGTCACGGGGTTGCTGATGCCTAGACTGAACGAATAGAGCTCGATCCATTGCTTGTGCGCATCGTCCGTGCTTTCGCCCTTGATGGTGTCACCGATTTTCATGTATGAATCATATGCCATGGTAATACTCCCTATTGGATGAGATGTTAAATGACGAATGGGTACGGCACGCAAACGCACCCGCCACTCCTGAGAGTGACGGGCCGGGAATGACAAGTATTACTTGGCGGGTGGTGGCAGATCCGCAACCAACCGCAGACTGGCCGTCAGGCCCTCAAGCTGGAAGTGCGGCTTGAGGAAGGCCACTGCCTTGTAGAAACCGGGCTTGCCGGGAATTTCCGTGACATCTACGCGTGCTTCGCGCAACGGATATTTGGCTTTGATATCGGGCCCGGCATCGTCGGAACCGACAACATAATTATTGATCCAGCGGCCGAGGAACGCTTCGCATTCGGTGCGGGACATAAAGCTGCCGATCTTGTCGCGCACCATGGACTTCAGGTAGTGAGCAAAACGCGAAGTTGCCATGATGTATTGC
>DASUGV010000262.1:0-3285 GCA_036273835.1 Rhodocyclaceae bacterium | reverse complement strand
CACCGAGTTTCTTAATGACTTTGGTTTGAGCCGCACCACCGACGCGCGACACTGAAATACCGGCGTTGATGGCAGGCCGGATACCGGCGTTGAACAAGTCCGTTTCCAAGAAAATCTGGCCGTCGGTAATCGATATCACGTTGGTCGGCACGAAAGCAGATACGTCGCCCGCTTGCGTTTCGATCACAGGCAGTGCTGTCAGCGAACCAGTCTTGCCTTTGACCGCACCACTGGTTTCTTTCTCGACATATTCTTCGTTGACGCGTGCTGCGCGTTCCAGCAGACGCGAGTGCAGGTAGAACACGTCGCCAGGATAAGCTTCACGACCCGGTGGACGACGCAGCAGCAACGAAATCTGACGATACGCCCACGCCTGCTTCGTCAGATCGTCATAGACAACCAGCGCGTCCTGGCCGCGATCGCGGAAGTACTCGCCCATCGTACAGCCGGCGTAGGGCGCGATGAATTGCAACGCTGCCGAATCGGAAGCAGAGGCCGCTACGACAATGGTATATTCCATCGCGCCATGTTCTTCGAGTTTGCGTACCACGTTAGCGATGGTCGATGCCTTCTGACCGATCGCCACGTAAATACAGAACATGTTCTGGCCTTTTTGGT
The DNA here is from genome assembly GCA_036273835.1 of Rhodocyclaceae bacterium. Lineage (GTDB taxonomy): Bacteria > Pseudomonadota > Gammaproteobacteria > Burkholderiales > Rhodocyclaceae > DASUGV01. Next base: position 2,667 of record DASUGV010000262.1, on the reverse strand, counting down.
TGATGATCGCATCCACCGCAACAGCCGTTTTGCCTGTCTGACGATCGCCGATAATCAATTCGCGTTGTCCGCGACCGATCGGCACCATGGAATCGATGGACTTGAGACCGGTCTGTACCGGCTGCGATACCGAACGACGCCAGATCACGCCTGGCGCGACTTTCTCGATCTTGTCGGTCGCCTTGTTGTTGATCGGACCCTTACCGTCGATGGGCTGGCCCAGAGAATTGACGACGCGGCCGAGGAGTTCGGGGCCAACGGGGACTTCCAGAATGCGGCCGGTGCATTTGACCGTATCGCCTTCGGAAATATGCTCATACTCACCTAGCACCACTGCACCGACGGAATCGCGCTCGAGGTTGAGCGCAAGACCAAAGGTGCCGCCGGGGAATTCCAGCATTTCGCCCTGCATGACATCGGCAAGTCCATGAATACGACATATGCCATCGGTTACCGATACGACGGTACCCTGACTGCGCATTTCAGCGCCTATGCCCGCCTTTTCAATCTTGCTCTTCAGCAGTTCGCTGATTTCAGATGGGTTCAGTTGCATTTTTTTCTCCTAGCGCTTGTTGCGCAGGGTTAGTAATTCGTGAGTAATCCGTTAGCTTTTGAGCGCGAGATCCATCGCGGCCAGTTTGGCTCGCACAGAAGCGTCGATGACCTTGTCGCCGACGACCACCTTTACACCGCCGATGAGCTCAGGGTCCAAGGCGACGGTGGCATTGATACGACGACTGAATTTCTTTTCGAGGTCAGCAATCAAGCTTGACTGTTGTCCTTGATCCAGCGGAAACGCCGTGAATATTTGCGCCTCAAGTACACCTTCGCGTTCGTTCTTGAGTTGCTCGAATTGTTCACACACTTGCGGCATCAGCGCCAGTCGGCCATTGTCGGCCATCAAGACAACGAGGTTGCGGCCTCCTTCGCTAACATCGGTGCACAAAGATAAAAACCACTCCACAAGCTGACCGCGGGCGATTTTTGGGTTGCCGATGCAAGCCTGCATGTCAGGGTTCGCCGCTACTTGCGCCATGGTGTCCAACATTTTGGACCAAGCTGGCAAGTTGCCTTTTTGATCGGCCAGACGAAACACTGCTTCTGCGTAAGGACGAGCGATGGTTGTATTTTCCATGACGCGCTATCGATTACAGTTCTTGACGCAACTGGCCGAGCAATTCGGCATGTGCCTTGGCGTCGACTTCACGGCGCAGGATCTTGGCCGCACCGGCAACTGCCAACTCCGCGACACGCTCGCGCAGTTGTTCTTTGGCACGGAGGGCTTCTTGATCGATCTCAGCTTTGGCGCCAACCTTGATGCGCTCCGCTTCGAGCTTGGCCGTTTCTTTGGCTTCCTCGATGAGTTGCTGGGCTCGCTTTTCTGCTTGAGCGACGATTTCGGCGGACTTGCCTTTGCCGTCGCGAATCACATCGGCCGAACGCTTGCCAGCCAGATCGAGCTCAACCTTGGCGCGCTCTGCGTCGGCCAAGCCATCGGCAATAAGCTTTTGGCGCTCATGCATGGCACGCTGAAGCGGCGGCCAGATGTACTTCATCGTAATGACGATAAAGAAGCCGAACCATATCGCCTGGCCCAACAAAGTAGCGTTGATGTTCACGCCATTCTCCTATTCAAACCCAAAATTTTCGTGATGAATTAGCGGCATTGAAGAACACAGTAATCACGTCATGACAATGACATGCTCGTGCTCAGCCCTTGATCATCGCGATGAACGGATTTGCGAACAGCATGTATAACGCGATACCAACGCCGATCATGGCCACCGCATCGAGCAGACCCGCAACGATGAACATCTTCACTTGCAGCGTGGGGATCATTTCCGGCTGACGGGCGGAGCCTTCGAGGAACCGGCCACCGAGGATACCGAATCCAATGGCAGTGCCCAATGCGCCAGCGCCAATCAGAATTGCGACGGCGATGGAGACACTACCCAGTAGTTGCGACATAGCTTCCATGTTTGCTCCCTTAAATATTCAAAATGAGTTAAGTGAAAAATCAGTGCGACTGAATTAATGCGACTCGGAGGCCATGCTCATGTAGACCACCGTCAACATCATGAACACAAAGGCCTGCAGCGTGATGATCAGGATGTGGAACAGGGCCCAAGGCAATGCCAATGGCAACTGCCAAACTCCAAGCAGCGAAATCAGGATGAACACCATTTCGCCAGCGTACATATTGCCGAACAGCCGCAGCGCGAGTGAAATCGGTTTGGCGATGTCTTCGATGACGCGAAACAGAACATTCAGCGGCGCCAACCACGGCCCGAATGGCACGGTAAAAACTTCATGCAGAAAACCGCCAATCCCTTTGAATTTGAAGTTGTACCAGAACATCATGCAGAACACGCTGAGCGACATACCGAAGGTAAGGTTCGGATCGGTTGTCGGTACGACTTTCAGATGATCGCCACCGGCTATCTCCCATGCTTTAGGAAGAAAATCCACCGGTATCAAATCCATGGCGTTCATCATGAACACCCAGATGAAAATTGTGATGGCTAGCGGCGTGACCAATTCGCTTTTGGCGTGAAATGTATCGCGTACCTGCGCGTCCACCATCGAAACAGCCATCTCAATGAAATTTTGGCCGTTGCCCGGAACACCGCTTGTAGCGCGCCTGGCCACCAACGCCATGCCGCCGAA
>DASUGV010000261.1:0-17820 GCA_036273835.1 Rhodocyclaceae bacterium | reverse complement strand
GGCAGAGTCATACAAGCCTTCGTCGACGACAATCCACCTGAGCCATTCACTCGGGTTCGCGATGGCGGCGACTACGGATGGCCTTTTTGCAATCCGAACCAACATAGTTCAACCGGTTTCTTTGACATGCCCTTTGATCGCGACGCTCAACTCAATCCCGACGGTGCACATCGCGACTGCGAGAAACTCGATCACATCAGCTTAGGGCTACCCGCCCATACTGCTCCACTCGGCATGAGCTTTTTGCACAACTCGAAGCTTCCCGCTCCATGGCAACAAGGTGCGGTCATCGGTCTGCATGGCTGCTGGAATTGCAGCAAACTTAATGGCAATAAAGTTGTGTTCGTACCTTTTTCGGCAGACGGAAAACCTGCCGAAGCGCAAGACATGATTACGGGATGGATTATTAATGCAAAGGCCAAGACACGCTGGGGTCGCCCGGTCGATGCGGTTCCATCGGGACATGGAACGCTGCTGATTTCCGATGATTACAGCGGAACGATATACGAACTCTACCCACGATAAGCGGGCCATTTATCGATGCGACCGCCCTATGACGCATGCATCGATTAAATTATCCGTTTGCAATATGACAACGGCACGCAGGCGAAAAAAAAGGGACGCTGATTTCATAGCTTCCCTTTTTGAATTTGAGAAATCCGCCTAAGGATTCTCTTCCCCTACGTAAATGCTTTAAGTCTTGGGTGTCCTGGCGCTTGCTATGGGCTGACTAACGTATCTTTTTTGAAGGGGACAGAGCCGGGCCTGCAGGACCCAGCTTTTCCACTTTTGCTGCGATGCTGCTGTTACAGCATTCGGGCGACGGTCCCGGCTGCAACTCGTCTAACCACCCATCTGGGGATGGCTTGTTGTCTCCAAACATCCTCTTGGTGCGCCTTGGCGTCGATCTCTGACGCGGAAGCATCTCCGTGTGTCAACATTGTGTCAGATCACAGGAACTTATGCGTGAATTAATTGTGTTTCTGACGCTAAAAGTTTTCTATGGTGCACCGCGTCATGATGTAATGCCTTGTTTCTTAAATCCTGGCACGTTTAAATGTATCGAGCGTCAAACTGCGTTAGACGACTATGTCAGCTCAGCGCATGAGCGTCTTGGCAACATAGCGCCATTCTTCCGGCGTTACCGGCGTAATGGACAAGCGATTGCCTTTTTGCAGCACACGCATCTTTTCTAGAGCGGCATGCTCGCGCAGAGCAGTTAAATCGACAAAAGATGTCTTATCGACAAGCGTCACATCGACATTCATCCAACGCGGGTTTTCGTCGGTGGAACTCGGATCGAAGTAAGGACTCTTCGGATCAAACTGCGTCGCGTCAGGATATGCAGCTGCTGATACGCGAACGATTCCCGCGATGCCTGGCTGCGGACACGAAGAATGGTAGAAAAAGGCAAGGTCGCCCACACGCATCTGATCGCGCATGAAATTTCGCGCCTGATAATTGCGCACTCCATACCAAGCAACGGTTTGATTCGGCATAGCAGCCAAATCATCGATGGAGCAATCTTTCGGTTCGGATTTCATCAACCAGTAGCGCATGAATTCAGACACTCACAATCGCAAAAAACGGCATTCAATCCAGGGCTCGACCCGAAAACGCAAACGCGGCCATGGCCGCGTCGTTAAGGGGTCCCCCGCATGTGTCGTCAGGTCTGCATCCTGAACCGGAGGTTCAGGGGGTTGCGCGCCTGCCGCATCAGGTGCGCCCGGCTAAGGGGCGCTCACAACAGCGGTGTATCGGTTCGCAACCATGTCAAGAGACATTGGTTCAAGGAGTTTAAGACCTTAACGAACACCGCAGGGGATTAAGGTTCGGGTTGCGTAAGCAGCATCCCGAGAATTCTTTAAAACAGCATCTCCTGTTTCGCCAGCGCTTGATCGACACGATCAGTCATGGAACCGATTCTACGCCGGTAGCCCGGCAGATCAAGGCCCGCAGATCGTTGACTGGCAATAAATTCATGCGCGATATTAAGCGCCGTCATCAGCGCCAAAGTTTCGCCGCCGCTCGCTGTTTTTCCTGCCAACTGTTGTAACTTTTCTTCAACCAAAGTTACTGCCGAAAGAAACGCCTCGCGCTCGTCAGGTTTGACAGAAACGGAGAATTGCTTGCCCATGAGTTGAATGTCGAGCGGCTCCATTATTCCTCCACACTCATCGGCAATTTCGCTAGCACCGATTCGACGCGCTCCACGGCCACACGCACTTTGTTACTCAGTATTTTGTTGTCCTTCTCCAGCGCAGCAATACGCACGCGCAGTTCACGATTGTCTGTCTGCGTTTGCTGGAACTGCTCAACAAGTTGAGCAAGTTTGGCTTCGAGGTTGGCGATTTCAGTATCCATGGCAAAAATGGTAGTGCCGCGATGGCGAGTCGGTCAAGGCAATCATCCTTATAATTTTGGATCAGTCCGTCGTCATAATAGAAAACGTCGCTGCGAGTAGAATGGCGCAGATGATCCTTTCCCGCCAGCTATTTTTCCCGTTTGTTTGTTACATCCTGTCACTGCTCGCACTATCGGCACAGGCACGCGCAAGTGATTTGCACGTAACCGACGATGCCGGCCGCAAGCTTGCCCTGTCGTCGCCCGCCCGGCGCATCGTCAGCCTCTCGCCGCACGCAACCGAATTGATATTCGCCGCTGGAGCAGGCGCGCAGCTAATCGGCGTCGACGCAAGCAGCAACTATCCGCCTGCCGCCAACACTCTGCCTCGCATAGGCCGCTTCGGTTCCTACGATATCGAGCGCATTGTCGATTTGCACCCCGACCTGATCATCGGTTGGGCGAGCGGCACGCCATCCGCTTTCATCGAAAAACTGTCGGCACTCAAAATTCCGATCTTCCTCAGCGAACCGCATCGGCTGGAAGACATTGCCACCGATCTGGAACGTATCGGTATGTTGTCCGGTAACAGTTCGGTTGCTGTCACGGCAGCCACTGCATTCCGCCAGCGTCTTGCATCGCTCACTCGACAATACAGCGGATTATCGCGTGTCAGCGTGTTCTACCAGATATGGCCGCAGCCACTCGCAACGATTGGCGGCACACAAATCATCAGTCGTTCGCTAGCCATTTGCGGCGGAGAGAATGTATTCGGCAAGCTCGAAGAATTGGCACCTACCGTGAGCCGAGAGGCAGTGATTGCAGCGGATCCAGAAGTGCTGATCACAGGCACTGGCGAAAGCACATCGCCTCCCCTCGCCGAATGGAAAACTTGGCCAAAGATGACGGCCATTAAACGCGGCAATTTGTTTACAGTAAATTCCGATTGGCTGTCGCGGCCAACACCACGCATGCTCGACGGGTTGGAGGAGATTTGTAAGGATCTGGAGGTCGCTCGCAAGAAACGACGGTGACCCGACACCATTTATAAAAAGCCACTGACCAAAAATATGCTGTTTAACTAAAAAGATGGGCCAAACCATCTGGCTCGACCCGCTAAATTGATGAGTAAGCAAGATTCAACTGTCTCCCTGCTTTCAGCGAGACATTGTTCGTTTTTTATCAAATTAGATTGCTACACAAAAGGCTGAACTTTGAACATCCCGGCCTTTTGCATCTCCGGAAAAATGCCAAATGAAACTGGCTTCAAACTACCGCAACCGGCTTACGGAAAATAATACGATCCATTGACAACCGTAACGCTGGTGCAAGTTGGATTTGACGTCGGCGTAGTAGTACCGGTCCACGTAAATTCAACGAATGACGCGTCACTGATCGCGGTCGCCGCAAGCGTCATATCGGCAAGCGTCTGGTAAGGGCTGTCCGCCTTCACGGAACATATCACGTTGTTACCCGCGCTATCTGTTGCTGAACACACGATTTGTCCGCCAAATGGCGCCGACACATCGCAACGAATGCTTTCATCGAAGCGGCTAACGTGCGCACTGACAGATCCATATGCTTCGCCACTTATGATGACAGGTTCATACACATATTTTGGTCCGCTTACGATGGTACTTCCACTCGACTCTCCGTTATCGACATCGATGTAGTTGCATATGTATTGGGGATTCCATGAAAATTGTATGCTGCTGCTCTTATTGATCATCGGCAGCAGCCTTTTCATTCTTGGATCGGTTGAAGTACACGATGCACCGTTGCCGTTCGCATCGTTTGCGAAGCAGGAAATTCCCATGTGATCGTCAGTGAGCATGCCGCCAATGCCTGCATTGGCGCCCGGGCTATTGATGCGTCCGGAAGCAAAGAAATTAGCATTGTTAACGGTGACTGGCCCAACATTAATGCCAATCGCTCCAACGGATGCCGCAGCAACACAAAAAATGAATGCGGTGATAATTCGATATAAACGCATAATAATAATTCCTCTTAATTTTCGATTTAAAGGTCAAACGCGATTAACTGTTTCGCCGTTTAAGTCTTGCGCAGCTGGCCTTTTTGAAGTCCAAAATACCTGGGTCACACAATAAGCTTATTGCGGAAAGTAATACGACCCGTTAGAAACGGAGATGCTGGTACAAATCGGTCGACCAAGCTCACCTTTCGTAACTTTGCCCGGTGCCCAGGTGAATGTAATTTGTGACGCCTCATTAATCGCGGTCACTGCAGTCAACATGTCGTCAAATGTTTGGAGAGAACTATCAGCAATTGCGCGGCAGCTGACGATGTTGCCCGCACTATCTTGTGCCGAGCATGCGATGTTTCCAAGCATCGTGTCGCAATTAATACCTTCGCCAGGGATGGAAGAACTTGGGGGTGCGCTGACGGCGCCGTATGCCATTGACATGGAGCTTATGATCACCGGTTCCGAAATAGATTTCGCTCCAATGAAGATGTCATTATTAAATCCCCAGCCTCCGTTATTGACATCAATGCTGGTACACGTGCCTTGAGCGTTTGTTATAAACTGTATGGAACTGGTTTTATTGATCATCGGCAGCAATCCTTTCATCCTTGGGTCAGTCGTACTGCAGGATGCAGTGTTGCCATTACCATCTCCCGCAAAGCAATTAATCGAATTGCCCGACAGATAGCAGCCAATATATGCATTCGTTCCAGCGTCAAAGACAAAACCTTGAACATCAATAACACCATTACCTAAGTTATTAATGCCAGCTCCGGCAGATGCCGCAGCCACCGATAAAATAAGTGCAGTAATAATTTGATATAAACGCATGAAAATTTTCCTTAGTGATTTTCCAGACAATTTGAAATTGCATTGTGAAAAATAAAACGCCCGGATATCAGCAAATCTACTACTGGGACCGGGCGCCTAATGGCTAATGCAATTTAGCTATGGCTGCGGAATTAAGAACAAACGCCAAGGCATCGAATACTTTTAATAATGAATTGCCCCTTGCCGCTATTAAATACATTGAACGTATAGAACGTATTCGGGTCGTACAGCGTACCGGAGATTGCCCCTCCTGCTGGACCAAGAACAGGAAAATAAGGAATAATAGTGTGAGTTTTAAAACCTATTCCCCAATCTCCACCTGCGGAAAATCCTACGTTAAGGCGGACGCCAGGGACATGCGCTAGCTGCGCAGGCTCGCTTGCAACCAATCCTCTGTCAAGCCAAGTGCATGTGCCTTCAAAAGGCGCTGCAAAAGCAGCCCCAAATGTGCCTTTAGTAAAATTGATTACGACTCCATCATCGGTGGTTGAACCACCGGTAATGATATTGGCGTCGGCGTTAAGGGTCATATTCATGAGTGAAGTATTAGTACTCCCACGGCATACCATCGGAAAAGTTGTTTGAGCAAAAGCAACACCCGAAAATACATTCAAGCCCAGCAAAATGGCGCCAGCAACTACAGCCCTACGCATCGAAAATATGTTCTTCATAAAGATTTCCTAACTGATTTAAATTTATTGATAAACACAATCCAAATACGACTTAATTGACTTTGATATTCCTTGCCAAAGATTTTGTCGTTTTTTTGTGTAGTTAACTTTAAGATTTAATCAGTTAACGGTCAACGTTAGGAATTGTCGTAAACGTGAGCGATGTCACGCAAACACAGTGTTTCATTGCTTGCAATAGCATTTGCCTTCGACGTACGGCTTAAGGAAACTGACGAGAGGAGTGCTCATTGCGCTTGTCAACGAAAGCACGAGTCCATCATCTCGGGTGCGCTTAAACGGCGATGAAGTGTGGACGGCCGTCATCGTCCAAACGACGCACAGCATGTCCCCAAAGCCGTTCAACGAGCGCCGTGTCGTGCATGCCGTTGGCATCCGTCAAGACATATTGACCGTCGCCAAGGAGCAGCAGGAAACGATTGCAATGGCGCAATGCGAGATTGAGATCGTGCAGCACCATCACCACTGTGCCGCCGTTGCTTGCCAATGTTGCGACGGTTTTCAGCGTTGCAATTTGCCGCCCTGGATCGAGATGAGTCAGTGGTTCGTCCAGTAGAAGTAGTTTTGCCGCTTGTGTCAGCATGGAGGCGATCGCCACACGCTGCCGCTCGCCTCCCGATAGCATTTGAACATTACGTTGCGCGTAGTCGCTTAGACCTGCTTCAGCAAGCGCTGAATATGCTATTGCAATATCAGCCTCGCCTTCCGAAGTAAAGCGCGATAGCCACGGATGGCGTCCGACCAGAACCGTCTCCAACACACTGGCTGGAAAAGCGTCGTCGAGCATCTGCGGTAGCCACGCACGCTGACGCGCCAGTTCGCGCGGCGGCCAATCGGACAGATCGCGGCCATGCAATGTGATACAGCCGGCATCAGGGGAGCGCAATCCGGCCAGCACAGACAGCAGCGTGGTTTTACCAACTCCATTGCGCCCTAGCACGGCCAGGCAATCGCCCGGCAGCAACTGCAAGTGGAGCTCGTTCGCGACGACGGTCTTTCCGATCGTGACCTTCAGCGCTTGCGCACACAAACTCATGCGCCTTCGCCTCGTGAATGACGACCAAGCAAAAACAAAAATACCGGCACGCCGATCAACGCAGTGAGTATGCCAACGGGAAGTTGCGTCGGCGCCAACACACTGCGCGCTGCCGTATCGGCCGCCAACAACAATACGCCACCTGCCAGCGCAACAGCGGGCAACAATACGCGATGATCGTTGCCCAACCACATGCGTACCAGATGCGGCACCAGTAAGCCGATGAAACCCACTGAACCGACCAGACTGACCGCGACCGCCGTTAGCAAGGAACTCAGCAAGAAAACGATGACACGCAGAGACTTGGTTGCAACGCCGAGCGATTGCGCCAGCGCTTCGCCACGCGCAAGCAGGTTGAAATCGCGCGCCAATACTTGCGTTACGATGACCGCTAACAGCAGCACGGTCAGTGCCGTGCCGGGATGTTGCGCGTTGCTTATGTCCCCCATCAGCCAGAACAGCATACCCGGCAATTGCTGTTCCGGTGCCAGCGTCAGCAGCAAGGAAATGCCCGCCATGCATCCGGAAGCAATCACTACTCCTACCAGCAGCAACCGTGTGCGCGTCCAGCTGCCATCGCCATGCGCCAGACCAAATACCAACAGCATAACGATCAACGCGCCGCCGAAAGCGCTCGCTTCAACAGCCACGGAAACTGCCCCCAGCAACATGGCCGTCAAAGCACCCAAGGCCGCGCCACCGGACACGCCCAATACATAAGGATCGGCCAAAGGATTGCGCAAAAGCATTTGCATTAACGCGCCTGCCATCGCCAATAAACCGCCGCAGGCAAAGGCAGCCAACGCGCGAGGCAAACGCAATTGCAGCACCACCGTGCCTGATAGCGAATCATGATGCCCCCGCAAAATACCGATGAGGTCGGCAACCCGCACGGGCACTTCGCCGATGCATAGCGCGGCCCCCAAAGCCACGATGCCGCCGATCAGCAGAAGCACCAGATGTAGAGAAGCCCTTGGACGTACCATGCATCACCGGAAGAAGTTGCAGACGGCGAATCTATCATTACCGCGATTTTCAATCTCGCGGTAATGATAGTCACACGCTTGCGCCTTACATGTCGTAACGCAAGCTCACGAACAATTCGCGGCCGTCGGCCGGATAGTAATAATTCACGAAAGCGGTATCGGCGTAACGCTTGTCGAACAGATTGCGTATTTGCGCGCTGGCTTTCCAATGCGCCCACGAATAACTCGCCAACACATCAGCCGTCGTATGTGGCGGCAGCTTGGGTGCCACATTCGCCGTATCGGAACCAAACTGGCGCGCGCCGACATAGTTGGTTGTCATACTGGCCGACCACGCGTCCTTTTTCCAGGTCAAGATTGCGGAGGCATGATGGCGGGGCACGAGCGGAATGTTTTTGCCGATATCGTCGCCTGCGCGAAACACGGCGCGCGTAAATGCGTAGCCTGCTCGCAGCGCGAATGCATCGCTCATACGCCAATCGCCATCCCATTCCAGGCCGGCATGGCGCGTACGCGCAAGATTCTCGTTCTGCATCGTCACGACGTTGTAAGCGATCTCGTCCGTGAGCTTCATGTCATACACGCTTAGCTGCGTGCCCATGTTGGCATTGCGCCATTCGGTTCCGCTTTGCACAAGCGTTCCTTGCTCGGGCCGTACGGCGCTGCCGAGTCCTGAAAACGTCGTCAGCTCATCGGTGTTGGCAAAGCGGAATACTTGCGCGACCTTGCCGAAAACGCGCCAGCGCGAATTGAGAAATCCGCTGAGCCCAAGCTCGCCAATGGTCTTCTCGTGATTGTTATCAAGTTGTTCATTGCTGGCCTGATCGGTCGCGGTCTGCTCCACACGTTGCCAGCGTACACCGGCGCTCGTCACCCAGCGTTCGGTCAGCCATGTCTGGTTGTTGGCATATAGCGCGGAACTGGTTTGGTCGACCTTGACCGTATCGAAAATCGGTGTGTCGGGCGCGCCGGCAATATCCGTATGCAAATTGCTTACATAAGAATCGACGCCCATCACCGTCTCGCTGCGCAACGTGCCCAGGCCGTGCTGCCACTTCACGCGCGGCGTCACGGAGACGGTTTGAACCGTGTTATCGCGAAATCCGAAATTGTTGAACTCGGAATGGATTTGTTCCAACCCCACCTCGCCTTCCGCACGCAGCGTATCGGAAAATACCCACGCACCACTCGGACGCACGCGATAACCGTCATGCTTGGCCCAGTCGTTCGGCGTATCAGTCTTGCGTGGATCGTTCTTGAAATCGTCTTCGGATATGCCACTGGGCAAACCATAGGATTGCGCGAAATAACTCGCGTCAAGTTGCCAGGAATGGCCGGCATCGTATATGTGGCCAACCTTGGCGTTGATGATTTGCTGATCCGTTTCGTTGTTCCGCCGCCAACCATTTGTTGAGCCTTGCTTGACGTTCAATTGATAGTAACCCGGCCCTTGTCCAGCGATATCTGCTTCTGCGGATTTATAACCATAAGAGCCGAGCGTCGTTATGACACTGGCACTTTTTCGGCCAGATTTGTCGGTGATGATATTGATCACACCACCGACCGCACGATCGCCATAGAGCACCGAACCACCGCCGCGAATAATTTCGATGCGCTGCACATGCTCCAGCGGAATCGAATCCCACGCAATGGAACCGAGATCGATAGGATTCAGACGTATGCCATCGAGCAGCACCAATGTGTGACTGGTCGCCGTTTCGCCAAAGCCGCGCAAATCGACCGAGGCATCGACCGCCAGCGGACCATAGAGACTGCGCACATCGATGCCGGCGCGCGTCTTCAGCACATCGACAATGGTCAAGCCCGGCGAAGATTCAATCTCATCGTGGTCAATCACCGTCACACTGGTCGGTGCGGCCGAATTGGCCTCGGCAAAGCGCGTCGCCGTCACCACGACCGGATCGAGCATCGTGTCGGCGAATGCCTTGGAAAAAAAGCAGATTGAAAAAATACAGCCGACCGTGGCGGCGCATGCGATATGCGCCCGGCGGGTTTGAAAACGAAACATGGAATACTCCCAATTCGGCGCGGCGTGCGTCCCCGCAAGCGGCGCAAAACGAAAACGGACAGATCGGGAGTGAAGAGATCCTGGCGTGACACGTCACGACCACATATCCGGCCATTCACCCCGCAGCCTGACCAACCTTGTCTTCGGCCGATATCCGGGCTTGCGAGTGGGCGGATCATGTCATATGCATATCAAGCATGATCCGCCAGCCTTCGGCCGCCTTCCCAGGAAAAATCCCAGTGGCGTCGCTGCCGACATTTGAACAATGCCGGCAGAAGGCGAAGGCCCTCGCTTACCGTTGCGGGGGCAGCACAGGCATTGCGTACACACGCGCACCTGTTTCCCGTTTAACCCGCGTCGCACGATGTGACGCAGGCACCGAAAACGTCCATACCTTGACGAGCAAGGCACGGGCTGCGATGGTAGCACGCCCGGCGCGCTCATTCGTTTCGCCTTTGCTTTGCGAGACTGCAATCTCCAAGCCATGACGACTCGATTCGTAGCAAAATGCGCGACAGAACTGTCCGACCCATGATGCAAATGGCCCCACTTGCGAATATAACCATGCCCTCGCCGCTCGCCGACGCCGTTCCATTCGACGAAGTGCATCGCGTGCTGATTATCAAGCTGCGCCATCACGGCGATGTGTTGCTGACATCGCCGGTATTGTCCGTATTGAAAGCGCATGCGCCGCATATCGAAATCGATGCACTGGTCTTTGCCGACACGGCGCCGATGCTCACGCATCATCCGGCGCTGGATGAACTGTTTGTCATTGACAGGGCGCAAAAGAAACGGGGGATCGTCAAGCAACTGTCATCGGAATGGGCGCTATTCCAACAGTTGCAATCGCGCGACTACGATCTGGTGATTCATCTCACCGATCATCCGCGCGGCGCGTGGTTGGCAAAATTCCTCGGCGCGCGCTGGGCGGTTGCGCCTAAGCGAGATAAAGGCGCACGTTGGTGGAAAAAATTTTTCACGCATCTGTACCCGGTGCCGGGCGGTGGAACGCGGCATACGGTGGAATGCCATTTGGATGCCCTGCGGCGCATCGGCATACAGGCGACACCGGCGCAAAGGCGGCTGACACTCGTAGCGGGCTCAGAAGCGGAAACGCATGTGCGCAATCTGCTCGCCGAATATCAACTCAGCGTCAACGGTTACATTCATTTCCATCCGACCTCTCGTTGGTTTTTCAAAACGTGGCCGGTCGCGCAGAATGCAAAAGTACTGGCGGCGCTTGTCGCACGTGGCGAACACGTCGTCATCACCGCTGCACCGGACAAACGCGAATGTGCAATGGTCGATGCCATCTTGGAGCAAGCCGCCATGATGGCGCCAGACACGAACGCACGCGCAGAAGCAAATTCGATCGTCAATTTGGCAGGAAAAGTATCGTTGAAAGAATTATCGGCGCTCACCTCGCATGCCAAACTTTTCGTCGGCGTGGATTCTGCCCCGATGCATATCGCGTCGGCCGTCGACACACCGACGGTGGCATTGTTCGGCCCTTCCGGAGACAAGGAGTGGGGTCCATGGATGGTTCCTCATGAAATTGTCATGAGCAATGCGCACCCCTGCCGCCCCTGCGGCCAGGACGGCTGCGGCGGCGGCAAAGTGTCGGACTGCCTCACTGCTATTCCGGCGGAACGCGTGCTGGCGGCCATCGATCGCGTGCTGGCCATGGCGGACAATCTGGCGGCGGATGATCCGCGTCGATGAGCGCTGCGCCGGTACCCTGGTTGCATGGCGAATCGTCGGATGCGCAGTCCACTATGTCATCCACATCGCCGCTGGTTTCACGTTCTATTGCGATCGTCCGGCAATCCTACAATCCATTCGGAGGCGCCGAACGTTTCGTTGCGCGCGCGCTGGCCGCACTTGCGGATCAAGGACTCGCCATTACGCTTGTCACGCGCAAGTGGGACAGCGCATGCCATCCCGATCAGCGCGTGCTGTTTCGCAAACCGTTCTACATTGGCCGGCTATGGCGCGATGCCAGTTTCGCGCGCGCCGCGCGGGAAACGATCGCCGCGGAAAATTTCGATCTCGTACAAAGCCACGAACGCATTCCGGGTTGCGATATTTTTCGGGCCGGCGACGGCGTGCATGCCACCTGGATGGAACAGCGGGCACGCACACTAGGACCATTCATGCGCCTGGCGCAGAAGATTTCACCCTGGCATCGATATACTGTCGCGGCCGAGACGGCCATGTTCCGCCATCCCGGGCTGCGTGCCGTGATATGCAATTCGGATATGGTGCGCAGCGATATCGCGCGACGCTTCCCCGCCATCGCCTCCAAATTGCATGTCATACACAATGGCGTGGATATGACACGCTTCAACCTCGGCTTGCGCCAGGAACACCGCATTGCAATACGCCAGCAGATGGGCGTGAGCGAACGCACGCCGGTTGTCGTTCATGTCGGTTCGGGATTTGCGCGCAAAGGCGTGCCACAGTTGATCGATGCTTTCCGCAATCCGCGTCTGAAAGACGTGGAGCTATGGCTGATCGGCGAGGACAAGCATGCAGCACGGCTCGCCGCACGCGCAAGCAACCTGGGACCGCGTATTCGTTTCCTCGGCGGGCAACAAGACGTTGCGCCCTATTTGGCCGCCGCCGATTTGTTCGCGTTACCCACGCTATACGATCCCATGCCCAATGCCGCGCTGGAAGCATTGGCTTGCGGCCTGCCGGTACTCACATCGCGCAGCAGCGGCGCGGCGGAATTGATCACGAGTTCCAGTTATGGCGCAGTGGTCGACGCGCTGGACGTCGCGGCCATCGCGCAGGAAATCGCGCGCCTGTTGATGGGCGCTTGCGACCCACGTCAAGTCGAAGCGATGCGTAACGCCGCCTTCGCCGCTGTCGCACATCTGTCTTCTGTGGATATGGCCGCCCGGCAGATCGCGCTCTATCGCGGTCTGCTGACAGAAGCGGACAAATCGCGGCCGTTATAATCTGCCGCATCTATGAAAAAGACACGCAAGTTACGCATCGTTCACACCGAATCATCCTGTGGATGGGGCGGTCAGGAAATCCGCATTCTGGAAGAGGCCCGCGGCATGCAGGCACGCGGTCATCGCGTCGTTGTCCTGTGCCCCGAAGAATCGAAGCTCTACAAACGGGCCAAGCATTGGGGCGTTGAGGCAGTCGCGTTGCCCATCGCCAACAAGCGGCTGCGTGCGCTGCTGGCACTGCGCAAGTGGCTCAAACATTCAAAACATGCGAGCGTCATCAACACACATAGTTCGACTGACAGCTGGCTCACAGCAATCGCACTGCGCACTTTCGCCAACAAGATACCGGTGGTACGCACACGGCATATTTCGGCTCCAGTCGCGGTGACCGCAGCCAACCGCTGGCTGTACGGACACGCGGCGCAATACGTTGTCACTACCGGCGAACAACTACGCCGCGAACTGATAGAAACGCTGGGTCTGTCCGAAGACGCTATTTGCTCGATCCCGACCGGCATCGACACGCAACGCTATGTGCCGGGCGATGCGCAAGGCGCACGCGATGCACTTGGCATAGACAAGGAAGCGTACTGGGTCGGCATTGTGGCAACGCTGCGCTCGTGGAAAGGGCACAGCTATTTGATGGAAGCGATTCAGGCTCTGACGGATCGCAAGATAAAACTGCTGGTCGTCGGCGAAGGCCCGCAGCTCGAAGCGTTGCAGCAAAAGGTCGAAGCGCTCGGCATCGAAGCGCGCGTTCATTTCGCAGGCAACCAACAGAATGTCGTTCCCTGGCTACAAGCCATGGATGTTTTTGTGTTGCCTTCCTACGCCAACGAAGGCGTATCGCAAGCGGTCATGCAAGCCATGTGTGTCGGGCTGCCCATCATCACCACGGCGGTGGGTAGCATGACGGATGTGATTCGCGATCGCGACACTGGTTTGCTAGTGGCAACAAAGGATTCCGTGCAAATCGCCGAAGCAATCCGATTGCTGGAAAAAGATCGTGCTTTCGCCGCCGCGCTAGGCAAACGTGCGCATGCATTCGCACAGGAGCATTGCGGGTTGGATCGCATGCTGGATCGGATGGAAGAAATTTTCCAGCGCTGTGCCAAAAAAAGCACATGAGTCGCCTGCCTTCTCGTCTATTGTTGCAGCCGATGCTGGCCTACGGCGTCGTACGTGGCTGGGTGATTCGGCGGCGTCAAGTAGCAATACCACGTCGCATCTTGATCGCGCATCATCTTTTGCTCGGTGACACATTGATGCTAACAGCATTGTTGGCAAAGTTGCGCCGGCAATATCCGCTTGCGGAAATCGTGATGACCTGCCCTCCGGCCATTGCCGGCCTGTTTGCCGCAAGGCCTCATGGCGTCACAGCACTGTCTTACGATCCGGCCGACGCGACAAGCTTGTGGGCATTGTGGCGCGAATGCCGGTCACGCAACGGCTTCGACCTGGCGCTTCTGCCGGCGGACAATCGCTTGAGCTGGCTTGCGCGCGCGTTAGGCAGCCGTCATATTGTAGGCTTCGCGGGCGATCGCCCCGCGTACAAAAACTGGTTTGTCGACGAATTCCGCCACTATCCCGATTCGCCCATGGCATTGCCGGAAATCTTTGCGTCGCTCGTTGATGGACCTCCTCCACCCGCTTTTAAGCCACAGGACTGGCCGCTCGTTTCGGCTCAAGCATTCGATGTGCCCAAAGCACCTTATGCGGTATTGCACCTGGGTGCCAGCAGTCCGCTAAAGCTGTGGCCGGCGGAGAGATGGTGGGCGCTTGCGCAATGGCTCGTTGCACAAGGTGTTACTCCAATATGGAGTGCAGGCAAAAAGGAAATTGCACTGATCGACGCAGTTGATCCGCAAGCGCGCTACGTCAGTTACGCAGGTAAACTGGACTTGCTGCAGCTTGCGCATTTGCTGCGTGGCGCGAGCTTGCTCGTATGTCCCGACACCGGCGTCGCACATTTGGCGCGCGCGATGTTCGTACCGCAAGTCGTACTGCACGGCCCCGGCTCGGATGTGCTCGTCGGCAAGGACGAGTTCTGGCGCGACAATCCGTATCGCGGCCTGAGCGTCGATATCGAGTGCCGCGATCAGGATGTATTATTCAAACGCCGTATCGCTTGGGTCAGGCGCTGCGCGCGACCACTGGGCAACGATATGCCAAATAAGTGTCCCCGCGCGCGCTGCATGGAAGGTATTAGCGTCGAACGCGTCATGGCTGCATGCTTAGAAATCCTTCATAAACCGTCTTCAGAGTAAATGATGACACTTCTTATCCAGACCATTGACCTCATTGCATTCCACGATAGCTGTGTGGCAGATCGCACGTGGGCAAAGAGCAGTTCCATAAATTTCAGCGAAGGGCTGTGGCAGTTCATAGAGCTGAACCATCGCTACAACAATCTGCTATGGGACGAGGAAGATCTGGCTCGCCGCCGCGACGTAGCCGACAGCGAAATCGCCACCAACAAACGCGCCATCGATGGCTACAACCAGAAGCGTAACGATGCCATCGAGCGCATCGATGAAGTCATTCTGTCGACGTTTCAAAATGTGCAGCCGCAACCGATATGCCGATTGAATAGCGAGACGGCAGGTAGCATGATCGACCGAATATCCATACTCGCACTGAAGATTTTCCACATGGGTTTGCAAACACAACGCGCCGACGCTAGCGCTGAGCATGTCGCTACCTGCCAAACCAAGCTCGCTCGGTTGCGCGAGCAACGGTCTGATTTGGCGGCATGTCTAGAGAATCTGCTGGCCGAATGTGAAGCGGGAAGCGGCTACTATAAAGTGTATCGCCAGTTCAAGATGTATAACGATGCAACGCTCAATCCCTACTTGTACAACAGCAAACACAGCTAGAACAATAAGGAATCAACTTATGCTCCAGCAACTGTTCTACACCGTGAAGGTACGTTTCAAACAGCGCGTGTTCATCTCACTGCTGGCACAACTCAAAAAACCTGCCCATATTCATTTGGGCTACCGTTGCAATATCCATCGCTTCGCGCACATTGATGCTGGCCACGGGCAGGTCACCATGGGCTCGCGCTGCACGCTAAACCGCTTTGCTTTCGTGCAGAGCGCGCGTGGTCATGTCACGATGGGTGAGAACGTCGAGTTCAACAATTATGCTATGGTCAATGGCGCTGGCGGCGTCTTCATCGGCAGTAACACTTTGATCGGCCCAGGTGCAAAAATAATTTCCTACCAGCACGCGATAGCGCGCGATGCGCTCATCCGTCAGCAGCCATTAACTTCGAAACCCGTTCGGATCGGCGAAGACGTGTGGATAGGCGCGAATGCCGTTGTCCTAGCCGGCGTCAGTATCGGCCAAGGCGCAGTTATCGGCGCGGGCGCAGTCGTCACGCGCGATGTGCCGGAATACGAGATTTGGGCAGGTGTGCCGGCGCAACGTATGGGCGTACGGGAATTCGAGGTCAAGCCATACCTAGCTGCCGTCTGACAGCGTCCAGCACTACCGTGTCTTCCAGTTCAGCAACGGTTTTCTCGGCTTCTAGATAATGTGCATTCGGCCCCATCGGCCCCCATCGTGATGGCGGCGGCGATACATCCGTCTCCGCGAAAAAACCCAGTACGCCGCCAGGACACGCCGCAGCGAAATGCATCAGGCCGCTGTCCGGGAACAGACTGGTGCGTCCATGCCATATCAATCCCAGCGCGAGCTTGATCGGACCTCGGAACGGATGCAGCCATGCAGCCTTGGCATTCAGTACGTGCTGCGCCACTTCGTCATCGCCAGGGTAGAGTGGATTGTCGCTGGCACCGGGCGTCCAGATAAAAACGGTAGCAAGTCCCCATGTATCGAAAAAGTATTTCGCCCAAGTCAGCACTTGCTGCGCTGTAGGCTGCTTTTTGGCACGCCGTGCACCCAGACCCAACGTGATGTAACCGCCTAGCGGCACGCTTCGCTCGGCGAGCCATTGCCGAGCGAAGCCGTCGCCTTCGACTGGCAATTTGAAATGAGGCCACGGCAAAGCTTGCGGTACAGAGATACCGAGCGGCACAAGTACATTGGCAAGCTGCCTGGTTTCATGAAGTACGTCGTTGGGTGCAAGAGGATGCGTTACGCAAGGATAAGTTGCAGGGTCTTTGCAATATGCCACGATCCGACGACCGCCAGCCCGCATTGCCCGCCTGATCGCACGATGCGACTCTTCACCGTTGGCAACCAGTACCCAATCGAAATGCATCACCCGCAAGGCGAAAAACAGTCTTATCTGTCTCCATGCCGACGACATACTTAAGCGGCCTGCGACGCGCAAGCGGCCATATGTCCAGACACGGTTTACATCGCGGTTGCCGTCCAACACCCAACCGTTGTAGTCGTTGGCAAGTACATGAATCTCCGCTTGGGGCAGCGCTTCGCGCAGCACGCGAATCATTGGCGTCGTCAGCAACACATCGCCCAGCTTGTCGCGCTTAAGAATTAGAATTTTCATCGAACTGAAATTATTGTTGGCTGGGAGTAGCGCTAAGGCGGGAAAATAGATGGCGAGGTATTATACGGGCCGCGTCATACGATCTCTTGCTTTGATGAAAATGGACAATCCACCGACGACCACCTCATCTATCCGTTCGGCAGTCAGGACTCTCAACACAGCGGAGTTCGTGATTCTGGTGTTATTCGTCATCGCGCTACCCCTCGTCGAAGCACCCAAGAATATTTTCTGGGGTATGTTTTTTTTGCTGTGGCTGTGGCGCAGTTTCGCACAACGCAACTTCGGCCAACCAAGTTTGAATTGGAGCATCGTATTCGGCGGCCTGTTTGCAGCTGCGCTGATCAGCGTGGTCGCCTCGCCTTATCCACCGCAGTGGCGTGAAATGGGCGACATCATCGGTTATGTGTCGCTTGGCTGGATGCTGAGCAGAACGAGCTTGAATGAACATCAGGTAGTGCGCTTGTTATGGGCATTTGTAT
>DASUGV010000260.1:0-5433 GCA_036273835.1 Rhodocyclaceae bacterium | reverse complement strand
CAAAGGCAACGAATA
Organism: Rhodocyclaceae bacterium; assembly: GCA_036273835.1. GTDB lineage: Bacteria > Pseudomonadota > Gammaproteobacteria > Burkholderiales > Rhodocyclaceae > DASUGV01. The sequence goes on along the minus strand of DASUGV010000260.1, from coordinate 5,418 downwards.
TTTTCAGCCGACGAGCTTCCAGATTTCGAACATTCACGCCGGCACGGGTGCGAACAACGTGATTCCGAGCGCGATGGAACTGCTGTTCAACTTCCGCTTCTCGCCGGAGTCCGCCGAAGCGGACCTCAAAACACGTGTCCACGCGATACTCGATCATCATAATCTGGATTACGACCTGGCCTGGAGCCTTTCAGGCAATCCATTCATCACGCCACGCGGCAAACTGGTCGCGGCACTTGATGCGGCCATCCAATCGGCAACGAATGTGAAGACCGCATTGTCGACCAGCGGCGGTACGTCGGATGGCCGTTTCATCGCAGCCATTGCACGGGAAGTCGTTGAATTTGGTCCCGTAAACGCTTCGATCCATAAAATCAACGAACGGGTGCTCATCGCCGATATCGCACCGCTGTCCATGGTTTACGAACAGACGATAGCGACATTGCTCTGCAAATAACGCGATGAGCGCTTCCATTCAAATTGCATAGGATGTCAAATGAGCGCCGAGCACAATCACAGCGATGAGCATGATGAACATTCGCCACTCGACGAGTTGGTCACCGTTCGCGACCTCATCCGCTACGGCGTCACGCGGTTCAATCGTGCCGGACTTTTTTTTGGTCATGGCTTGCAGGACGCTTACGATGAAGCGGTTTATCTCGTTTTGCATACCTTGCACCTGCCGCTCGACCGGTTAGAACCTTTCATGGACGCATGCATTCCTTCCGATGAGCGTGGCGACGTGCTCGACGTCATTCATCGCCGCGTCGATGAACGCGTGCCCGCCGCTTACATCACGCGCGAAGCGTGGTTAGGCGATTTTCGTTTCTACGTCGATGAACGTGTCATCGTGCCGCGCTCCTATTGCGCCGAATTGCTTCATCAAGGTTTGACGCCATGGATAGTCGATAATGACGCTGTTACCCGTGCGTTGGATTTGTGCACCGGCAGCGGCTGCCTGGCCATTCTCATGGCGCATTACTTTCCAAATGCGCAGATCGACGCGGTGGATTTATCTGACGATGCACTCGCAGTAGCCGCCCACAATGTTGAGGCGTACGGTCTCGATGAGCGCGTGACACTCATCGAATCCAATGTATTCTCCGCACTCGACGACCGGCGCTACGATCTCATTCTCAGCAATCCGCCTTATGTCACCAGCGCGTCGATGAGCATGCTGCCAGAAGAATATCGTCACGAGCCCAGCATGGCCTTGGCGGCCGGCGACGATGGGTTGGACGTCGTACGGCAAATCATCGGCAAGGCGGCACAACATCTCACACCGAACGGCGTGCTGGTCGTTGAAGTCGGCCACAATCGCGATCTGGTAGAAGCAGCTTTTCCCAAGCTGGAGTTTGTCTGGCTCAGCAACACTAGCGATGCCGAGAAGGTGTTTCTGCTACGAGCGGATCAACTGCAAGCTTGAAAGCCAGCCGGCCCACGCAGCCTCTTGCCGGATCGCGCTACTCACGATACGCCATTGCGCCCGATCCGCCGATCTTTGCAGTCCCGCCGGACATCGTCGAATCGCTGCAATCGGCGGTCTTCGTCGAGCACACTACTAGCCAACATGCTCTATGTCGTCGAGAATGATGATGAAGGCGAATAAAGCATGGAAAATAATGTGGAGCATGTCTCATGCCGTTCGCGTAACCGTGACAGTTGAGACGCTGCCACAAAACCACAAATAAAATATAAATACGACAGTGGCATAATCCTGTCAATTGAGGGGGATTGTTGCGATGGAGATGTATCGCATCGTATTCAAAGGTGAATTGCTCGACGGCTTTGCAATGACCGATGTTCAACGCGTCGTTGCGGAGCGTCTTCGTCTTGGCGCAGAACAGGTTACCCGAATGTTTGGTGGGCAATCTGTGGTGCTCAAGAAAGCTGTTACCGCCGAAGCTGGTCAACCCTATCTCGCAGAACTCTGGCGAATGGGAATGAACGTCTGGATGGAACCGCTTCCTTCCGTGGACGATGCCGCAACATCCAGCGCAACTTTCAAGGTCGTATTCTGGGGCAAGACGCTGCAAGGTTATAACCGCACGCAAGTCATGCGCGCCGCTGCCCGTCGCCTCTCCGCGAACCAGCAACAGACATTGCAGTTATTTTCAGGCGCCAAAGCCGTTCTCAAGCGCGGCGTCAACGCTGAATTGGGCGCACGCTATGTCACCACGCTGGCACGCATCGGTATGCAGATCGAGTTGGAGGTCGAAGCCGAATCGCTGACCATGCCAAATCTGACGGCAAGCCAAGCAACGGCAACTCAGAGTGCCGCCGCCGCAAGTATGACCACGCCGGATGATTACACGTTCACGCAGCTGATGACGACTCAGTTCGATCTGCAGCGCACTTCCGTTTATTTCAATGAAGCGGCGGCCGATGCTGCTCAAACGCCGCCACCGGTCATCGCACCGCCGCCAGCACCGCTTCGGCCTGTCGCCCAACCTACCTCCTCGGCTCGCTCATCTACGCGGCAAGACCGGGCATTAGCGAGCGACGCGGTCCTTGCTGCTGTCATGGCCGCAGAAAAGGCCGAGCCGGTCGCGCAAGTGCGCTGCCTGCAATGCGGGCACCGTCAGGCCTTAGCACGCAATTGCGCCGTCTGCGGTTGCGAGATGCATGAAAGCCTTCATCCAGTCATCGTCGCGGAAGAACATGTGGAACGTTCCAAAAGCCGCCGCAAAAAAAGAAAAAATGGCCGCGATAATGTGAGCAGGCAACATGCCGCCCGCCGGGATTTACCGACTTTAATGCGTGAAATGATTGCGCAGAGCCCCACGATTGACATGAATGCGGAACCGGTTGCCAAGTCCACACTGGGCCGAAAAATCATGTTCGCACTTGCCGTTTTGATCCTATGCGGCCTGGTAATCTGGAAACACTAGGACAACTCGTATTGTTTTGTCATAATCGGTTACGGCAAAAGCGAGCGGCTTAGTACTATCTCTCCGATGTCGCTATTGGTGTCATTTTTCGTTGGCCGAATCGTGTCCAACTGAAACAGTTCGCCAGCGTAGTGAATAACTGCACAGTCACACCGTGCAAAGAAATCGTAAAGTGCGCTTACGAGGCGCTGCTTTCTTCACAGACAATAATCGGCGCCCATAAATTTTTGGGAAGGCGCATCGTGGGAATTTTCGACCGGTTTCGTTTGAAACCAAAACCACCCGAACCCGTGGACGAGTACAAGTACATCGTCCCAGACACTGTCATGGTCGTACCGGTCAACAGACGCACCCGAACACGCGTCAATGCCCGTCACGGCACGCAAGTGCTCATCATCGACGATTCGCCCGTCATTGTCGCCTCGCTTGGCAAAGCGCTACGTTCGGCCAATTATCTGGTGCTGGAAGCAACGAACGCCGAATCCGGTCTAGAGCTAGCACGCAGCGAGCGGCCCAATCTCATTTTCATGGACATCATGCTGCCGGGAATGAACGGCTTTTCCGCTTTGCGAAAGATACGTCGCGATGTAGATCTGGTGGATATTCCCGTCATCATGATTAGCGGCAACGAAAAAGCGATCGAATATTTCTTCAGCAATCGTGTCAATGCGGACGATTTCATGAAGAAGCCCTTTTCCAGGGAAGAAATATTTGCCCGCATCGAACGCTTGCTCGACAAAAGCCGCGTGCCCCGCCGCCCCATCGTCACTGACGGCTTCGACAAAGTTCCGCTTACGCATCCCACTTCGGAGCTAGTCTCATAGCCAGATCGAGCGCTGGCGTCTGATCATTGCAATACATGAGGCGCCAACCTGAAACGCACACAACCCTGACGGTTTTCAGCCAGGGTCAAACTGAATCCCCCGGCGCGGGCTAGACGTGCGGCCTGATACAAGCCAATGCCCAAGCCCGTTGCCGATGCAATCGGCGTGACGAATAGCGCGCTCACTCGCTCGGCGGGAATCGCTTCTCCGGTATCTTCCACGTCCAGGATGCAGCCGTATTCATTTGTCATGAATCGCGCGGTAATGCGCAGCGACACGCCACCGTCTTTCTCCAATGCATTGCGCAATAAATTGTCGGCCACTGTATCGAACATGGCGCCCGGTAAGCGCAATGTCCCCAGATCGGCATCACTATCGAACAACACCGCCTGTCCTTCATATCTCGCCTGCAGCGCATTCCACCATAAGCTCGCACTCTGTTCGCGAATATCCTCCACGACGGGTTGGCGAATGCGTTCCAGTGCAGCATGTAAGCGCTGGCTGATCACGGGCAGTTGATGCATGACCAGTTCGCGCGCTTCGATCTTGCGTCCACTGTCGGCTTGAGTCAGCGCAAAACAAAGCGTGTCGAGCGATTGCAGAAGATTTTTCACTTCATGCGTTACCCGTGCTCCCGTTTCATGCACCGCACGTACATAAGAAAATGCCTGCAAGCGTTGCGCCTGTAGTTTGGCCAAATAAAATTCTGCCAACAATCGCACCATGAGGTCGACCTGCCACAACGGCGTCGGCGTCAATGCATGGCGCGTATGCAAAGTGACTTGCAAGGCGCCATGCGAAAGGGTTACTGCGTTAGCCGTATGCTGACCAAGTTCGCCGCCGGCGGCAGCGGCATCGGCTCCCTGCCCAACGATTTCCCAGCGAACGCCTCGCATCCCCGGCCAGCTCAGCATGTGCTCTATTGCTTTTGCAACGAAGGGCTCCGGCATTTCCTCATGCAAAGCGAGATCGGCCACTTCACTCAGCCAGCGATCGAAAGGCAACCCGCCAGATAAAGCGTGACGCGAAATCACCAAACCCAACCCTGCAAATCCCTGACGCGGATTCCACGCCCAACCCAGCAATGCCAAACCACACGCCATGATTGCCAGCGCTTTTAGTAGCGCGGGTAAATAGTCTACGCCGGTCAAAAACATCAGCGCCAACGCACCGAGCAGCACACCACCCAGCACGAGCATAATGACCAGACTGCCAACGAAATCCAGCGCTGCCGGGCCGCGCGGCTCCGCACGTGGCGCACCCAGCACGAGCATCGATACGAACAGCAACGGTCCCAGCCAACCTACCAAATAACCTAGCAATTCTGGCGGACGCTCATCCAGCGGTAATAACTGCGGCAGAATTAAACCAATGAGCGCGAACACCAGGTATCCCAGTGCCAGCCAATACGGAACGCGAGCGCGAGCACTGGAATGCAAAAACAACTTGCCGCCGAACATGCCCGCCAACAGCAGCGTCCAGAGCAAGCTCAGCCCCCATGACATCCACATACCCATCGCACTTGCTACTAGGGCGAAGACCACCATCTCGGTAACGGAAACCTTATGTTGGCCGCTCACCAGTGGCTGCCACAACAGCACTGCGCCCAAATGACCGATCAGAAAACCTCGACCCACCGGCGTGGTGACATCTTGCCGCAATCCCACGTGCAGCAAGAGCAATGAGAACACAAGCAACCAAGG
>DASUGV010000259.1:0-2325 GCA_036273835.1 Rhodocyclaceae bacterium | reverse complement strand
GGCCCTGTCTTTGTTTTCCTTGCCCTCGCGGCTGTCCATTGCCGCGACCATGATTCTGCCGCGGCGGGCGGCGATCGTCTGCATGATCGTCGTTTGCGGAAGGTGCCGACGGAATAAAACCTTCGACGACGATGCGTTCGATTTGTTGTTTGGTCAAGCGCTCGATTGCATTCAGAAACGGAATCTCTTCACGATCCACCAGCGACAACGCGCCGCCAGTACTGCCGGCGCGGCCGGTGCGGCCTATGCGATGGACATAATCTTCGGGGATGTTCGGAAGTTCGAAATTCACCACCTGCGGCAACTGGTCGATATCCAGGCCGCGCGCGGCGATGTCGGTGGCGACCAGTACTTGTTGCAGGCCCGCCTTAAAGTCAGATAGCGCTCTCGTGCGTGCGCCCTGGCTCTTGTTACCATGAATGGCCGACGATTTGATGCCTTGTTTGTTTAGGTATTCGGCCAGCTTGTTGGCGCCATGCTTGGTGCGCGTGAATACAAGCACTTGAAACCAGTCTTTCTGTTTGATTAGATAGGCCAACAATTCTTTTTTCTGTTTTTGCGGCACGAGCGTGACAGTTTGCGTGGTCAGTTCGATCGTCGCATTCCGGCGCGCTACTTCTACCAACCCAGGTTTGTTCAGCAGACCATCTGCCAGCGCGCGAATTTCATCGGAGAACGTTGCGGAGAACAACAGGTTCTGGCGTTTCTTCGGCAGCAGTGCAAGGATCTTCTTGATGTCGCGGATAAAGCCCATATCCAGCATGCGGTCGGCTTCGTCGAGCACGAGAATTTCAACACCGCTCAGATCGAGCGAACGTTGACCGACGTGGTCGAGCAAACGACCCGGCGTGGCGACGAGAATGTCCACGCGCTTACGTAGCGCTTGCATCTGCGGATTGATGGCGACGCCACCGAACATCACCATCGAGGTGATTGGCACATGCTTGCCATAGGTTTTGACCGATTCTTCCACTTGAGCGGCAAGCTCACGCGTTGGAGTAAGAATTAGACAACGTGGCCGCCCACCCTTTTGACTCTCGGCGGGACGTTCCAGCAAACGATGCAGCACCGGTAGCGTAAATCCGGCAGTCTTACCGGTGCCTGTTTGTGCCGCAGCCAGCAAGTCTCCGCCAGCCAGCACCAGTGGAATTGCTTGCGCCTGAATCGGCGTGGGATTTGTATAACCTGCATCGAGAACGGCGCGCAGCAGGGGCTCAGCCAGTCCAAGACCAGCGAAGAGAATTTCAGATGTCATACGGTGAAGCTCCAGCGACAGCCTATCGCTCAGAGAGCAACACCAATCGAGGCGGGCGGGTAATGATCGAGATGATCGTTGAAAGAAACTATGCCGGTACGCTGATTGGTCTCGCGCACGGAAGACCGAATTATACCGGCATAGTGGCGATAAAGGAGATTTATTTTTTGGTTAGAAATTAGTCGGCCAGAATAATTATGCTGTTCGCATGTTCCCCCGCGTTGCGGCGTGACAGCCCCTTGTGCGGGGCTGCTTTGGCTGGCCGTCTTCTCGTCATTTTGCAGGAGGAGTTGTCGACCCTTCGAAGAGGATGCCGGGTGCATTGGTCACGTTCCACGGGTTGCCGCCGCCTTTGACGTTCTTGAAGCGGACATCGCGAAACACACCGTCCTTCAATCCATCGATTTTCGTCGGGTTGGCGTTGATCAATACAACGTCATCGAAGACGATACGCTCATGGTAGGCATGGGATTTCATGTCTCCCTGAATGTGGATAGAGGGATAAACCTCCATTTTCTGTGAAGCATTGGTATTGCCGGTCGATTCTGGCGTAGCGGTATCTGGGCTGAATTCCACCGAGTTGTGCTTTATCGTTATGTCATGAAACTGAGCGACCTCGGCGGCTGGTTTGTAATCGATCAGACCGTTGGTGTCCGTATATTCCAGCGTGAAGATGTAGGCTTGGCGCAGCAGGTTCTTCATCGCATTGTCGCGATAAACAATGTAACGGCCACCGCCGCCGTTAATGTTGTTGCTCTTGCCGCGTAGGCCAATTTCGGTGCCGAAGGCCACATTGTCTTCGGCTAGAATTTTCTCGATCCATGCGCCGGTGTGGCTGCCGGCAACGACTGCACCGTGACCTTTGCGAAAATAGTTGTCGAAGATCCACGCATCGCTCTGGACGGGTTGCTTGGCCGCATCAGCGCCTGTGCCGGCCGCGAAATTCACGCAGTCATCTCCAGTGTTCAGGAAATTATTGAAGAACGTTATATGCTGGCTATTGCCGAGCTCTATGCCATCGCCATTGTTGACATCGTAAGTTTTGATGGCAACGTCATTGACGGCGACGT
>DASUGV010000258.1:0-2118 GCA_036273835.1 Rhodocyclaceae bacterium | reverse complement strand
AGCCCGGCCTGCCATGCGAAATCACGCACACTGGCGAGAAGCGAAAAACCGTGTTTCGAACCCATGACAACGTCAAGCACGGAAAAGGTGGCGATCGCGCCCATTGCGTCGTTGAACGCCGACTCGCTCATCACCGTCTGGGCGACGCGGTCCTTGATGGCAATCTGTTTGAAGAGGGGCACCAGCGTTGCCGGATCCGTGGACGCGATGACAGCACCGAGCAGCACAGCCGTCATCAACGGTAACCCAAATGTCATCGCGGCGGCGGCCGTAACGGCCCCGGTAATGAGTACGCCTAGTGTCGAAATGATAACGATGGTGATCCATACTTCCTTGAGTACTTTGAAGCGCAACGACGCGCCGCCATCGAATAGCAAATAGCTCGCGCCAAAAGTGAGAGTCACCTGATTGAACGGGGTATCCACAGGAATATCGAGGATCGCCAGCATCGCTGGGCCAAGCGCTATGCCGACAAGCAGGTAGAGGACAATATCGGGCACACGCAAGCGCTTGGCAAAAATGCTGCAAACAGCGCCAGCCAACATGATGACAGCGGCATTGAGCAGATGTTGCTTGGCGATTTCAATAGCTGGCATGGTGATCTAGGCGAACATACGTGCGCTCACAGCGCCGCTAATGCATGCCCGGCATCATGCCCTTCATGCCGCGCATAAGCTTGCCAATGCCACCCTTGGTAATCTGCTTCATCATCTTCTGCGTTTGCTCGAACTGATTGAGCATCCGATTGACCTCCTGCACACTGACGCCCGCGCCGTTTGCGATGCGACGTTTGCGGCTGGCCTTGATCAGCCCGGGCTTGGATCGCTCCAAGGGTGTCATGGAATTGATAATGCCCTCCATATGTGAAATGGATTTTTCCTGCGTTCCGCCTTGTATCTGCTGTGCAGCTTGCGCAAATTGTGCGGGTAGTTTGTCCACCAGGGCGGACAGGCCACCCATCTTGCGCATCTGCGCAATCTGATCCTTGAAGTCGTTCAAGTCAAAGCCTTTTCCCGTCTTGATCTTTTGCGCAAATTCCATGGCCTTGTCCTGATCGACCATGGTGTGCGCTTCTTCGACCAGCGAAAGAATATCGCCCATACCGAGGATGCGACTGGCCATGCGATCGGGATGAAATTCGTCCAGACCCGTGAGCTTTTCACCAACACCCGTGAATTTGATCGGCTTGCCCGTTATATGACGAACGGATAACGCGGCGCCGCCGCGCGAATCGCCATCGAGCTTCGTTAATACGGTGCCGGTAAGAGGCAACGCTTCGTTGAAAGCACGCGCGGTATTGACGGCGTCCTGGCCCAGCATGGCATCCACGACAAATAGCGTTTCAATAGGATTCAACGCCGCATGCAGCCGCTTGATTTCATCCATCATATCGGCATCGATAGTTAGACGTCCCGCAGTGTCCACCAGTAGCACATCGAAGTAATGGTTGCGTGCAAACTCGACCGCGGCACGCGCGATGTCGACAGGTTGTTGATCGGCCGTCGAAGGGAAAAACTCCGCGCCTGCCTGCGCCGTTACCGTTTGCAACTGTGCAATAGCCGCCGGACGATAAACGTCGCAGGAGACAGTGAGCACTTTTTTCTTATGCTTCTCTTTGAGAAATTTGGCCAGCTTGCCCACCGTGGTCGTCTTACCCGCGCCCTGCAAACCGGCCATCAAGATGATTGCCGGCGGCTGCGTGGCGAAACTCAATGCGGATTGACTACCGCCCATAATGTCGGCCAGTTCCTTGTGCACAACGCCAACCAGCGCCTGGCCGGGAGTTAGAGAGCCGACGACTTCCTGACCGAGAGCCTTTTCCTTGATCCGCGCAATCAAATCTTTTACAACGGGCAATGCCACGTCGGCTTCAAGCAGTGCAAGACGCACTTCGCGCGTCATCTCGGCAATGTTTTCTTCGGTAAGTCGCGCGTGGCCGCGCAAGGTCTTGACGACTTTTGCAAGTCGATTGGTCAGGTTATCTAGCATGGTCGGTCTGCTGCAGATCGCATGTGCCGCTCACACAGCCGCATGCTGAGGTTAAACTTCGGGTATGCCCGCTATTTTACTTCATCCCATTTTATTAAACCTTGTGCCCGCATCGATTTATGCCGTGCT
>DASUGV010000257.1:0-4057 GCA_036273835.1 Rhodocyclaceae bacterium | reverse complement strand
TCCGCGCTTGTGGTCACCCTCGAGTCCGATATGTGCTGTTGCAGTTGTTTCCGCGACGCTGACACATGCTGTTCGCCGCGCCGGACGAAGCAGGATCGCATCAAGACGGCCGGCACGGGGAAATTGAAAGGTGAGTTGTTCGAGCGTTCGCTCCATTTGATTATTATCGACCGATTATGCCGTTTGCAAAAGCTCGCGCAAAACGAAAGGCAGAATACCGCCGTGTCGATAGTAATCCACCTCGATGGAGGTATCTATACGGCATAATACTTTCACATCCTGCATATTGCCGTTGTCATGATGAATACGCAAGGTCAGATTCTGCTGGGGTTTGAGATTTTCTGTGACGCCCAATACATCGAAAGTTTCCATACCGGTCAATCCGAGTGTCTGGATGCTATCCCGGCCGATGAATTGAAGCGGCAGGACACCCATGCCTACAAGGTTGGAGCGATGGATGCGCTCGTAACTTTTCGCAACGACGACTTTTACGCCGAGTAGTTGCGTGCCCTTGGCGGCCCAGTCGCGAGAAGAGCCGGTACCGTATTCTTCACCGGCCAACACAATGGTGGGAATACCACGTTGCTGATATGCCACTGCGGCATCGAACACAGTCGTTTGCTGTCCGTCCAGCAGCGTGTAGCCGCCCTCGATACGCGTGCCATCCGCGTGGGGCGGCAGCATCAGATTCTTTACGCGCACGTTCGCGAAAGTGCCTCGGATCATGACATCGTGATGGCCGCGGCGCGAACCGTAGGAGTTGAAGTCCTTCTTGGCAACGCCACGTGAGACAAGCCATTTTCCCGCAGGCGTCGTTTCCTTGAATGAACCCGCGGGCGAGATGTGGTCTGTCGTCACCGAATCGCCCAGGATCAAGAGCGGCTTGGCGTCTTTGATTTCAACGAAAGCGCTCGGCTGCATGCTGAACTGATCGAAGAAAGGGGGCTTTGCTATGTAGGTGGACTCAGGCCACGTATAGACTTGTCCAGCAGAGGCTGGTATTGCGTTCCACAGATCATTGTCCTTGGTGAAGTCCGCGTAGAGCCGATTGAACGTGATGGGATCTTGCGCGTAAGGTAAGACAGCGGCGATCTCTTCGCTGCTCGGCCAAATGTCCCTCAAATAGACCGGCGAGCCGTCGCTGCCGATACCCAGCGGCTCGGATGTCAAATCGATATTCGTGCGTCCTGCGATTGCGAAAGCCACAACCAATGGCGGGCTGGCGAGAAAGTTGGCCTTGATGCTCGGATGGATGCGTGCTTCGAAATTACGATTGCCCGAGAGCACCGCAGCCGCAATGACATCGTTCTGCGCGATCGCCTCATTCAGTTCCGGCACGAGATCGCCCGCGTTACCAATGCAAGTCGTGCAGCCGTAACCTGCGAGCGCGAAGCCGAGTTTGGCGAGCGGTTCGAGGAGGCCGCCTTTTTCGAGATAGTCGGTGACTACGCGCGAACCCGGTGCCAGCGAAGTTTTTACATGAGGTTTGACGGCAAGCCCTTTGGCGACAGCTTTCTTGGCCAGCAGGCCGGCAGCGATCATGACATTGGGATTGCTGGTGTTGGTGCAGGACGTGATGGCGGCGATCAGCACATCGCCATGACCAAGATCGACACCCGGTAACTTGGTCGGGTTGCGTACGGAGAGCGCTTCGGGTTTCTTGGCAAAGCCGTTGCTCGCCGTCGATGCGCTGAATAAAGTTTTGAAGCTGCTCGCCATCGCCGAAAGTTCGATACGATCTTGCGGCCGTTTCGGACCAGCGAGCGATGGTACGATGGTACTCAGATCGAGCGACAGCAAGGTCGAGTAATCGATGTCGCCGGCCTTCGGCATGCCGAATAAACCTTGCGCCTTGAAGTAGGCTTCGAACAATGCGCATTCGCTGGCCGGGCGTCCGGTTTTTTTCATGTAGTCGACTGTCTTGTCGTCCACGGGAAAGAAACCCATTGTCGCGCCATATTCCGGTGCCATATTTGCAATCGTGGCGCGATCGGTCACTGTCAGGCTGGCCGTGCCTTCGCCGAAGAATTCGACGAACTTGCCGACCACCTTTTCACGCCGCAGCATTTCCGTCACGGCAAGTACCAGATCGGTTGCGGTCACGCCTTCGCGCAAGCGGCCTTTGAATTCCACGCCCACGACATCCGGCGTCAGCAGATATACCGGCTGGCCCAGCATGCCTGCTTCGGCTTCGATACCGCCGACGCCCCAGCCGACGACGCCGAGCGCATTGATCATCGTGGTGTGCGAGTCGGTACCGACAAGCGTGTCGGGAAAATAGACATCGCCTTTGCGACGTACGCCATGGAACAGATATTCAAGATTGACTTGATGCACGATGCCGATGCCCGGCGGTACGACTTTGAATGTGTCGAATGCTTGCATGCCCCACTTCATGAATTGATAGCGCTCGTGGTTGCGCTGAAATTCCATTTGCATATTTTGGCGCAATGCCATTGGCGTACCGTAATAATCGACTTGCACCGAATGGTCGACGACGAGATCCACCGGTACCAGCGGTTCAATGGTCTTGGGATTCTTGCCCATGCCCGCGGCGACGTTGCGCATGGCGGCCAGATCACATAACAATGGAACGCCCGTGAAGTCTTGCAGCACGACGCGTGCAACGACGAATGGAATTTCGTCCGTGCGTGCTGCGACTGGTTTCCAGGCCGCGAGCTGACGCACATGTTCTTCGGTTACCTTCTTGCCATCGCAATTGCGCAATACCGCTTCCAGCACGATGCGGATGGAAACAGGTAGACGGCTGATCTTACCGAAGCCAGCAGTTTCTAAAGATGCAAGTGAATGGTACTTGCCGGTGATGCCGCTGGGAGTTTGAAAGCTTTGCAGAGATTGGGGCAGAGCCATGATTCACCTCGGTTCCATGTCACGCGATCGACATTATTAACTCAGATGAGGTGACATGTGTTCGGTTCCGTCGCATTCAGTGGAAAAGATGAGCGTCATCGAAGTATTTTGTGGAAAACCTGCTCTAGCCCGTGGGCAAATCGTTTGATGTCCAACAAGGGACTGGCACGCATGCGTTGCGGCAGATCGACGCGAATTTGTCTGAGCTCTTCGCGCCTGCTGGCGAGCGCAACCGCTTTGGCAACGTAGTCGTCAACTGTCGATGCAATGAGTTCATGCAGGCCTATGACGCGCAACAGGTTGCCGCCCATTCTTGCATGCAGGCCCAGTCCTTCCAACGTGATGAAGGGCGCACCCATGCATAGCGAATCGAAACCTGTGGTGCCGCCATTGAAGGGAAACGGATCGAGCCCGATGTCGATCTCGCGGTAAGCGGCGCGATAGGTTTGCAGATTCATGCGGCTCCGGATGTCCAGGCGAGCGGCTGCAACCCCCAGCGTTTCGAAACGTGCGCGGATGTCTGACACGAGTTCATCATCGGTGCCGCCGGTGGCGACGAGGATCAATCTCGCGTCCGGTACTTCATCCAGAATGCGAGCCCATGTTGCAACAGCCGACGGGCTGACTTTCGCAAAATTATTCAGGCAACCGAAAGTGATGAAGCCGTTCGCATCGCACGGCTGCGCAAGCATCGCTTCGGTCGATAACTGTGATGCGTCACGTGCGCAGTAACAGTCGGGCAGTGCCAAAGGTGTTTCGCTGCACCAGCCGCCGGCAAGCAGGATAGGGTCTGGTGGCACGAGGACGTAATCCATCGACGTCAAGCCGGTGGTGCTCGGGTAACCCAGCCACGTTGCCTGAACAGGCGCGGGTCGATGCGCGAATACCTGCAAGCGTGAACCATCGGTGTGACCGGCCAGATCGATGAGGAGATGCACATCGTCTTGCCGGATGCGCGCGGCCAGTTGCGCATCGCTCATGTCGGCTGTCGCGTGCCATCGCGCGGTCGCCTGCCTGGCGCGCTGCGACATGGCATCGCTGATGTGAGAGTTGTAATAAACGATAGACTCGAACTGCGTGCGATCGAGTTGCTCCAGAATTGGAACGACAAAATTCCCCACTGCGTGATCGCGCAAGTCACCGCTGACCCAGCCGACGCGAATTTTTTTACGGCCCGTTTTGTGTG
>DASUGV010000256.1:0-9436 GCA_036273835.1 Rhodocyclaceae bacterium | reverse complement strand
CCGCCTTCGACGAAACGTTGTGGCCAATTGTGAACTCGGTAGCGCTCGGAGCGGCCAGTAAAATTCCAGTGTCATCTGCAATGCTTGCGCGCGGCCACAGTGCGAGCTTCAATCCATTCTGCAAATCGAAAAACGCCACAGCACCATACTCGAACTCCTTGCCGATGATGCCTTCCGTTTTCAGACCAAGTCCGTCGCGATAGAAACGAAGCGATCTTTCCAGATCGTCCACCCCGAGGGTGAGGAGCGTAATGCGAGGTTTCATACTCGGTTTCTTTTCGCGCGATCCATTTCAATTTTTTATGCGAAACGCATAACGCGTGATCAAGACGACGAACATGCCGACGATGAACAGCACGGCGCCCGGAGCGGCATCCGAGACCATGCTTTCGGCGCCGAACAACTTTGCGGCCCAACTCGTCTTGCCCGCCACGCCGTTGAAAAACATCATCAAGCCGCCCACAATGCAAACCAGCCCCAGGACAAGACCCGTTATCGAATAAATCAGCTGATGCCTAGATATGCTTTGCGCATGAGCGGGATGGATTTCGGCAAATTGCGCTGAAATGCTCACGGAGGCTGCGGGCGGAGCGTGCAGCGCCGACGGTGCCGATGGCGGCGCCTTCGGCGGTTCGACATTATTCGTCATGGAGTTCTTTCTCAGGTCTGAAGTCAGTACGAGACAGCAAAGAGGCAGGCGAAGCTTGCCCTAAGATGTTTGCCGAGGGAAGGGCGGGCATGACACGTACTACTTACGTCCAGCCCCCTCAATTTTGGCGCCCTTCTCGATCAGCAATTTCCGAAGCACCGAGCGATGACAATGCGCTTCGTTTTCGCAGTAGCACCCGACCGAGAAGTTGCTGTGCGCCGATAGTGCTGCCAAGAGTTCAATCGTTCGGCTGGCCTCTGGCGTGGACATTTCGGATCGATACTTCTTGGCGAAGGCTGACCACTCTGCGGGCGTGACCGCATGGTGAGCGAGTTTAATCGTTTCGGCGCTCGGAGCAAGATTCGGAAACCAAACGTCATACCAGTTGCCCGACGCGAATTCCGATTTTGGCACTCCGCGCGGTGGCCTGCGAACGGTTCCGATCCGCGTACCTTCGTTCTTGCTTCGCGGCGTGCCAAGTCTGACGATTAGAATGCTCATTCACGACTCCGAGTACGGCGAGATGTTATCGACATTCTACCGCCGTTAAGATCGTCGTTCGCGCAGCGCATTCTCGATGCGCCGGTCCGGTACCAGCCAGAGGAGCGCGACGAAAAAGTAGATGCCTTGTGCGACCGACGGCAACCAAAACGTTATCAATATCGCCAGCAGATAGAGAATAGGCGACACCTTGCCTTTCCAATCGCTACCCACCGCCGCTTTCAGCATCGAGGACCGTCCCTCGGCGCCAATGATCGATTGCTGAAGCAACCAATAACCGATCGCGGCCATCAATAGTACAACGCCATACAGAGCCGACGGCACAGTGGCAAAGTGATTCTCGCCCATCCATGCGGTCGCGAAAGGAAACAGCGACAGCCAAAACAGAAGATGCAAATTGGCCCACAGCACCGAACCCGACACTTTCGTCGATGCATGCAGCATATGGTGGTGATTGTTCCAATAGATGCCCACATACATAAAGCTCAGTACGTAACTCAGAAAGACCGGCAGCAGCGGTTGCAGCGCCGCGAGATCCGTGCCGCGCGGCACTTTCAGCTCCAGCACCATGATCGTGATGATGATGGCGATGACACCATCGCTGAATGCCTCGAGACGGCCCTTACCCACGTGTTCCCCTTTGCTCGAAAGACAACCTATTGTTCGAAGTGCGTCGACCGAAGTGGCTCATCGCCATGAATTATTAGCCCACGCGTTTCAATCTCGCTTGATCGACACGAACGATCAAATCTTCCGCGATCGCATTTTTACGGAATGGATTTAGAGATCGCCGAGACATTGGCGAGAACGAGATCTCCGTGCCAAACTTCGATGGCTTTCTCAAGCGCAAGGTAATTCTCGGCGGATTCACCATTGTCGAAGCGCTGACATTCATGATGTCGGAAAGCAAGACTCTATCTTCCAACTTTCCATTTCTAAAAAGCAAATAATCTCCGCAGTCGTAAGCTTCATCGACGAGATCCCAAACTATTTTCTTCATCATGAAATAGCCAAAAACGCCCATCAAGCAAGGCACGAGAAGAAACAAGTAACTCTCTTTGTGCGCGCCCAATGCGAGCGATTGAATAACAAAGAATGTGAGAAATCCAAACCACACAATGGGGAAAATCTTCTTGGTAATGAATAGAGATCCAGACGAAATTTTTTTCATGACGTTTGGTTATAGGCGCTAACGCCGGATTTAACTTAATGAGAGGTTAGCTGACGCCGGTAACGAGAAGGTTCCTGGCTTTTACGCGCCAATTCAGAAGTAGCTGATTGTCCACGTACTCGCGAGGCCGACCGTTGATGTCAGACTCAAAGTGCTTCGACTGCTCAACATTCTTGAGCTGATCTTCGAGTTCGGTAAAGCGCCGAGAGTGGAGGTTTGGCATGCTCGTGAATGTCTTGAAGAGGTCTAACGTTGAGTTAAGCCGACTGCAGCGGCTTTATGCTGCAGGTCGGCTTGAATGATGGGATGGACTCCCCTGCCTTTTCGGCGTGACACTGAGGTAACCGGTGACTCATGGGCATGGGGATCGGTCATCTATCAAGAGGAGTCCGACATGAATGCTACTACGGTTGCCGTGGATGTGGCCAAGAGCGTCTTTCAGTTGGCGGTGGCCAATGACGATTGGCATATTACGGAATCTCACCGGCTCACGCGCATGCAGTTCGAGCGCTGGTTTGCCAATCGCGATGTGCGTCTGGTCATCATGGAAGCGTGCGGCTCGGCACACCACTGGGCGCGCTATCTCAATGCGCTTGGCATTGAGGTGCGGCTGTTGCCGGCCGCTTATGTGCGCAAGTACGTGCTGCGCAACAAGACCGATGCGGCCGATGCGCGCGCACTGCTCGAAGCGGCACGGGCTTCCGATATTCAGCCGGTGAAGATCAAGTCGATGGAACAACAAGCCTTGCAAGCGCTGCACCGCACGCGCTCCTTGTGGATGAGCACACGCACCTCGCGCATCAATGCGCTGCGCGGCTTTTGCCGCGAGTTCGGTCTGGCAGTTCCCGTGGGGGCGCGCACCGGAGTGGAGGCGATGAGCCGCACTGGCCGATCCGCACTCGGCGATACCGACGCTAATTCGTCGCTCGATGCAGTTGCTCATCGAGGAGATTCGCTTGCTGGAGGCGCGCATCGCGCAGCTGGAGCGCGAGTTGTCGGAGTTGGCCAAGCACAATTCGGCCTGCACGCTGCTCATGAGTATTCCGGGCATCGGTCTGCTCACGGCCACCGCGATGGTGGCCGCTACCACTGGCAGTGTGAGTCACTTCAAGAATGCACGGCACTTTGCCAGTTGGTTCGGGCTGACGCCACGCGAGTTCAGTTCAGGTAGCACACGCACGCTGGGTCGTATTTCTAAACGGGGTGACCGTTACTTGCGCATGCTGCTTACGCATGGCGCACGTGCGGTGCTTCGAAGTGCGGCGCTGGCGCGCAATGCGGGGCGACAATTCGATGGCTTGCGTGCTTGGGCCACGGCTGTTCAAGGACGAACGAACCATAACAAGGCGGCCTGCGCGCTGGCCAACAAGCTGGCGCGCATTTGCTTTGCGGTGCTGCGCGATCAAGTCCCGTTTGGCATAGCGGCACGCATGCCGCGCAAGATAACGCGGCAAAGTTTTGCGGCCGCGTGTTAAAAGCGTTTTGCAGAAAGAGAAAGGATTCTTTGTGATGTCACCCGCCTCGCGCCTGCTCAGAGACTGATCCCATCATGGCAAATTGGGTCGCACCCGAACGTACCGATGCCGATAACTCTTCCGGCAGCTTGCCTGCCGCTTGTACTGTTTGGCACGCGCGTTCCCGCAGATTCCATGTCGGCACGGGCCACGATGTGCCCACACCAGATGCCGGATATACGACTGCATGCGCTTTCCCAGCGCCAATTTTTTTGATCAGTTTCTTGGCTTTTGGGGGGAGTCCATATATGCAGGGTTAGGCCACATGTTGTCCTAAAGCCTTTCGCATGTATAGGGAGCGTAGCTCGTAGCCTAGCTCTTGATATAGGTTTAGCGCTGACTGATTGAACGCCCATACGTTAAGACGTATGTCGGCCGCGCCTTTTTCGCGTGCCCATTGTTCTACCAGTTTCATAAGCTCTCTTCCAACGCCTCGGCCGCGATACGCCTCAGCCACAGACACAGAACCCACGCGAGCGTATCGAACGGGCAGTAAAAGCGAATGGCTCTCGTCAGAAATGGCAGCGCTAACGAAGCCAACGACAGTGTCGTCGACCTCTGCGACAAACGCGACGGCATTTGGCCCAAAACAGGCAACTCGCCAATGCTCGGCATCGCGCTCCGGTGACGACGGTGGGGCAAAAACTTCAGGGTGCTCAGCGTGGTGGATGGCATTAACCACTTGACCTAGTTCGCAGACTGCCAGAAGGTCAGAGTTGCGTGCTTCGCGGTAAAGTAACGGTGCCATGTGGTCTAACGTGGAAGTGAGGGGCAACCGGAGCGCGTAGCGCGGAGGGCACCAACGAGCGCAGCTTGTTGGCTGTCCCTCTCGACTGTATGGTTAGCTTTCATGGCATCCGTTGAAGGTGCCGAAACATCGTTGCAACATTGAAGTCGTTGCCTTTTCCACGTCGGAGGTAGGCGACTAGATCTCCCGCTGCAAACTTTGTTTGCGCAAAATAGAATGGTGCCTCGACTACAAAAACATCCCACTCTTCAATATGGTTGGATATGTCAGTTCGGTCTACTCGAACACGACCATCGCGGAGAAGCGCCCAGCTCTCGACTTTGGGCATTGCGCCGATTGCCTTCATATCTTTTACCGTCGGGCATGGAAGCGCGCCGCTTACTTCAGCTACGAGCAGTTCCCCATTTTCCCCGTACGAAACACCCTCACATTTAATTGGCGGCATGCCTGGCCTTGACTGCCAAGAAGGAGACTTTGGCCCGTAGCGAAACCTCTGGGATTCTGGGGGGAATAACCAATTGCCTCTTAGATCATTTGCTGTCGCAGGCCGCAACTCTGCCCGATCTGGCGAAAAAGGACAGGGAAACGTGGTGTAAATCGCCGTGGCAATCGCATTTATCGAAGCACTGTCATTTGTGTTAACACCAATCAAGCGGTCCTTAAGAGACGCGCGAACGGATTCGCGAGAAGCGCCTTCTGGCATACAAAGAACTTGTGCGCGTTGCCTACTGAAGAGATCAGTTAGGACGCCATCCTCTACGTCAAGAGGTGGCTGTTGAGCCATGGAAATTAATGAAGTGAATGACAGGGCGATTGCGATGTAAATTCTGTAGAGCATGTGTTTTTACGATATGTAAGAAGCGGGCTCGAATGAAAGCTAACGTGATGTAGTGAACAAAATGTCCTTTTATTGGGATATCGGACAACACGGTAGCTTTCATGTTGTCCTTGAAAAACAAAATCATATGCCGTTTAATTTTGGTCATGATGACCAATAAAACTTTTGCCGGCAAGTCTACCGATGCCGCCGTATCCAAGCTGGCTCCTAAACTGTTGGTTCAGGTTCGTGACCGCCTGCGTCTGAAGCATTACAGCATTCGCACCGAAGCGGCTTATCTGGGCTGGATCAAACGGTACATTCTATTTCATGACAAACGCCACCCTGGCGAGATGGGAAAGCGCGAGGTAGAAGCGTTCCTGACTTCGCTGGCGGTGGAACGTAATGTCGCGGCATCGACGCAAGGACAGGCCCTGTCGGCGATCCTATTTCTCTATCAAGAAGTATTGGAGCTGACGTTGCCGTGGCTCGATGAGGTGACACGCGCGAAGAAGCCGGTTCGCTTGCCTTCAGTGCTGACGCAATCAGAGGTCAGCGCGTTGATGTCGGCGGTGGAGGACCCGGAGCTGGCACTGGTCGTGCGTCTGTTGTATGGCAGTGGCATGCGAGTGTTAGAGGGCTTGCGTTTGAGAGTGAAGGACGTGGATTTCACGCGCCGCGAGATTGTAGTGCGCGAGGGCAAGGGCAATAAGGATCGCGTGACGATGCTGCCTGCAAGCTTGGTAGAGCTCTTGCGCGCGAAGGTAAAGATGCGCCAGCATCAACACGAAACCGATCTCGCTCAGAAGCGAGGCTCGGTCTATCTGCCGCATGCACTCGCAGTCAAATATCCTGCGGCGGCGACCGCCTTTGGCTGGCAGTATATTTTTGCAGCGCCCGCATTCTCTTCGGACCCGCGCTCGGATGAGGTGAGACGCCATCACCTGGACGAGAAGCGCGTGCAACGGGCTGTCAAGTCGGCGGCCGTGAAAGCAGGTATCGTCAAACAGGTTTCGCCACACACACTGCGGCATTCATTCGCAACGCATTTACTTGAAGCGGGTCAGGACATTCGTACAGTGCAGGAGTTGCGTGGGCACAAGGATGTGAGTACGACGATGATTTACACGCATGTGTTGAATCGGGGCGGTTTGGGTGTGACGAGTCCGTTAGACCGGATATGACAATGGCTTACAAGCCTGACGTGGGCGTTGCTTCTACTTGGGTGGCTTGGCGCGTTTTGGTTTTGCAGTTTTTCTTGCACGTAGCGCGGCAGCCAATGCGCCGCGTGCCCAGGATTGCATGATGCCGGCGGAGTCGAGTGCTTCTTCGGGGGCGCGGTAGTAACTCATGCTGGTGCGTTTGCCGCGCGCTTCGTAAGTGAAGGGTTCGAGTTCCGCCGCTTTGAAGTCGGGGCGGTTGATGTCGTCGACTTTGAGGTAGAGGACGTCGTCGACAATGATTGCGATGATGACATCGTCACAATACACGCCGCCACCGCCGAACATCTTTTTGATGCGAACGTGGCCGAGTGTGCTGAGCAAGTCGGCGACGTGATTGGAGAAATCGGGCGATATGCTCATGGGTTTATTGTCGAAGCGTTGCGTTGTGTAGGGGCAACGGACTCAGTACCGTCATTCCGCGAAAGCGGGAATCCACTTTGACCTCAATGCTGTTTGACACGGATTTGTGGATCCCCGCTTCCGCGGGAATGACAGGGTGAGAGCTTTTTAAATGTAAAATCCACATAGTACAACGGCATATTTTGAATTTCCTATTCTCTAAACGCCTTTGCGTAAGAACGGAAAGTCCGGTTCCGGCGGGCGATTGTCGATGATGTCGGCGAGGGCTTGCGCGGAGCCGCAGGCCATGGTCCAGCCGAGCGTGCCGTGACCGGTGTTGTAGTAGAGGTTCTCGATTTTGCTGCGGCCGATGATGGGGACGTTGCTGGGCGTGGCGGGGCGCAGGCCGGCCCAGTAGGTCACCGTTTGCCGATCCATGACATCGGGGAAGAGGTCGTTGGCCCAACGCATCAGCGCGTCGCAACGCGTAGGGTCGAGGTCCAGATTGTAGCCGTTGAGTTCCGCTGTGCCGGCGACGCGCAGTTGATTGTTGAGGCGGGTGCAGACGATGCGGCGTGCTTCGTCGGTGATGCTGACGGTAGGCGCGAATTTCGGGTCGCGGATGGTGGCGGTGGCGGAATAGCCTTTGACGGGATAGATCGGCAAACGCTCGCCGATAGTTTTGGCGAGCAGTTTGCTGTGCACACCCGCGGCTATGACAAATGCATCGCCGCTGATGGCGCCGCGCCGCCCTTGCTCGTCGAGCAGGTTTATGGATACGACGCGTTGGCGGCTGACTTCGATATTTTCGACGTGGCTGCCGAACACGAATTCGACACCGGCATGGCGTGCGAGAGCGGTGAGCGCCTCGGCGAATTCATGCGCGTCGCCGCTTTCATCGTCGGTGCCCAGCATGCCGCCGGCAAGTCGTTCGCGGATGTGCGATAGCGCGGCGTCTTCCGCAACGCACTCGTTGGGTGTGAGCATGCGCGAACCGATGTCGAGCGATTGCAGGACTTTGTGTTGCCGCTGACCGTGGTGCAATTCTTCCGGCGTGAAGTAAAGATGCAGCACGCCGCGTTGAAGATGCGTGTAGCGCAGTCCGGTGCGCGCGCGCAAATCCTTGAGCAGGCGCCCGCTGTATGCGGCAAGCTGTGCGATGGATCTCGTATTGCGCTCGCTGCGGCCGGGCATGCATTCGCGCAGAAATTCCACGCCCCAGCGAAAGCGCGACATCTCTGCCGGCATGCGAAATAGCAAAGGCGCATCGCGCCGGCCAAGCCAGCGCAAGATGGTGGCGGGCGCGCCGGGGTTGGCCCAAGGTTCGGGATGGCTGACGGAAATCTGTCCGCCGTTGGCAAAGCTTGCTTCGAGTGCCGGGCCGTCGCGCCGTTCGATGACGGTAACGCGATGACCCGCTTCGCGCAGATACCAGGCGGCGGTTACGCCTGCCAAACCTGCGCCGACGATTACGATATGCATAAGCTGTATATGAAAAATCGAACGAGGGAGTAACACATTTAACGGCAGCGTTTAGCGGACGCAAAGCGTGCCGTGATTCTTGCAAAGGTACAACTAAAAATATCGGAACATTGCAAGGCTTGTCACGACATTATGCGAAAAGAATCGTCGCGCCGCTTTTACGAATCTTGCTCTTGCCGTGAATTTTCCGTGTGTTTTCTCTGACGAGGGGCGAGGACTCGATTCAAAACCGCGCGATAATTCGTACATGTCACCGGAGTCTTTAACAAGGGAAGTACTATGAGCCGTGTAACGCTCACTCAGTTCCTGATCGAGCAGCAACGCGATCAAAAACATATTCCAGCGGACTTGCGTTTGCTGATCGAAGTGGTGGCCCGCGCCGTGAAAACGATCGGCGTGCATGTGGCGAAAGGCGCCGTAGCTGGCTTCCTCGGCAATGCGGGGACCGACAATATACAAGGCGAGGCGCAGAAGAAGCTCGATGTGATCGCCAACGAGGTGCTGCTGCAGGCCAACGAATGGGGCGGTCATTTGGCGGCGATGGCGTCCGAAGAAATGGAGAAGGTGCATCCGATTCCGCATCGCTATCCCAAGGGCGAGTATCTGCTGGTGTTCGATCCGCTCGATGGTTCGTCGAATATCGATGTGAACATTTCGGTGGGGACGATTTTCTCCGTCTTGCAATGTCCGGAAGGCGCGGAGCCGGATGAGGCGGCCTTCTTGCAACCGGGCCGCAAACAGGTCGCGGCGGGTTACGCGGTGTATGGACCGTCGACGCAGTTGGTGCTGACGGTCGGTACGGGCACGCATGGTTTTACGCTGGATCGTGAGTTCGGCGCATGGGTGTTGACGCATGCGGACATGCGCATTCCCGCCGACACCAAGGAATTCGCCATCAACGCGTCGCGCGCGCGTTTCTGGGAGGCGCCGATCAAGCGCTACGTCAGCGAGTTGACCGCAGGCGCCGAAGGCCCGCGCGAGCAGGATTTCAA
>DASUGV010000255.1:0-4270 GCA_036273835.1 Rhodocyclaceae bacterium | reverse complement strand
CCTTTACCTCGCGCATGGTCGCCGCAGATTCGATCTGTGGCGTCGCAAGGCTGGTAGAGCCAATCGGCTCGGAGTGAGAGACTGAGGAGCACTGAGGGCTACTGACTGAGGGCCAGTTTAGGCGGGCACTATGCAACTCATCATCGGCAACAAGAATTATTCCTCATGGTCTCTGCGCGGTTGGCTAGCCGCCAAGGCGAGCGGCTTGCCGTTCGAGGAGACACATATCCTGCTGGGGCAACCCGATACGCGACAGCAGATTCTCGCATTCAGTCCGTCCGGCAAGGTGCCATGCCTGATCGATCACGGTTTGACTGTTTGGGATTCGCTGGCCATTGCCGAATATTTGGCCGAAAGGGCACCCGGCATGTGGCCGCGCGACGCGGCAATGTGTGCGGTGGCGCGTTCGGTCAGTGCCGAAATGCATAGTGGCTTTGCCGCCTTGCGCAGTCAGATGCCAATGAACATTCGCAAAAATTATGCGGGACATGGTCGCACTCCCGAGGTGATGGCGGACATCGAACGCATCGTTTCCCTCTGGAACGATTGTCGCGCACGTTATGGCAAAGGCGGCCCCTATCTATTTGGCGGATATAGCATTGCGGATATCATGTTCGCGCCTGTGTGCTTCCGGTTTGCCACGTACGGTGTGGCGCCGGGCGGTAAGGCGCAGGACTATCTTGCTACGATGCTCGCGCATCCGCATATGAAAGCCTGGCAGCAAGCGGCGCTGTGCGAAACGGCAGTGATTCCACACGAAGATTTGTACGATTAGTCATACGATTGGATAGAGTGCGCGCCCAATGCGCATATGAAAATAACATATGAAGAAAATAATTCTTGTTCTTGTGATGGTAGCGATACTCTTAGCCGGCGTGTTTGTTTTTCTGCGTCCGTCCATGGCGCCGGATATTGGGCTGACCACGCTGGACGGTCATGTATTCAATACCAGGAATCTACGTGGCAAGGTCGTATTGGTAAATTTCTGGGCGACGACCTGTGCGCCGTGCATGCATGAAATGCCTGACGTGATCGAGACCTACAAGCGATTCAACGCGCAGGGTTTCGAGACGATCGCGGTGGCGATGAATTATGACAATCCGGTATGGATTCGTGAGGTTGCTCATCGTGCCAGATTGCCTTTCATTGTTGTGCAAGACGAGAGTGGTGCGGCAGCAAAAGCATTCGGCGACGTGCAATTCACGCCGTCCACGTTTCTCATCGATAAGCATGGCCGTATCGTGCAACGATATTTGGGCGAGCCGGATTTCGTGAAGCTGGATGCGCTGTTGAATCGTCTACTTGCGGAACCCGCCTAGAACGGCACGCAAGCCCAAATCAGATTTCTCCGATTTCTTCCAGCTCGGCATGCACGTCCAGCCAGCGACCTTCCGCTTCGTCGATGCTTGTTGCCAGCGTAGCCTGCCGTTTCAGAAATGCCTCGAGTTGCGCGCTGTTGCCATTGGCATAAATAGCAGGGTCGGCGAGCTGTCCGTCGAGTAGTTTTTTCTCGTTTTGCCACGCTGCAAGCTTGCGTTCGAGCTGTTCGATTTCCTTGAGCAGCGGACGGCGGCGCGCGAGCTTTGCCTGCCTATCGGAAGCTGCGTCGGCACGTGACCGTATGCGCTCGGCTTTGTCTTGTACTATCTGCATATTCGCATTGGCGCTTGCTTGCCGGGCGCGACGCTCTTCTAGCCAGTTTAAATAATCATCGAGGTCGCCATCGTATGTTTGCGCATATCCGTCAGCGACAAGCAGGAATTCATTGCACACCGTGCGCAGCAGGGCACGGTCGTGGCTAACCAATACCATGCTGCCTTCATATTCGGCCAATGCCAACGTGAGCGCATGGCGCATTTCCAGATCGAGATGATTGGTTGGTTCGTCCAGCAATAAAAGATTGGGTTTCTTACGAATCAGCAGTGCCAATGCCAGCCGCGATTTCTCGCCACCCGAAAATGGCGCGATCACGCTATCGGCCATGCTGCCGCGAAAGTCGAAACCACCCAGATAATCGCGCAATTCCTGTTCGCGTGTCGCGGGTTCCTGGCGAGTCAAGTGCTGCAAAGGCGATTCGTCTGATCTTAGTTGTTCGAGTTGATGTTGGGCAAAATAGCCGATTGCCAGACCTTTGCCGAATAGTGCCTGCCCAGCCAACGGTTGCAGATTGCCTGCCAGCAGTTTGATCAGCGTCGACTTGCCCGCGCCGTTCGGACCGAGCAAACCGAGGCGCGCACCGGGCCGCAGTTCCATCTTGACGTTGTCGAGGATCGTTTTGCCGCCATATCCCAATCGCATATCCTTGAGCGTCACCATCGGATCGGGCGCGCGGTCGGCGGGATAAAAACTGAAATCGAAGGGCGTGTCGACGTGTGCCGCGGCAATGCGCTCCATGCGGTTCAGCGCCTTGATGCGGCTCTGTGCCTGGCGCGCCTTGGTGGCTTGAGCACGGAAACGGTCGATGTATTTTTGCAAATGGGCGATCTCGCGCTGTTGTTTGCTGAACATTGCTTGCTGTTGCGAGAGCTGCGCCGCGTGCTGCTCCTCAAAGCCGCTGTAGTTGCCGGTATAGAGTGTCAAGCGCTGATTCTCCAGATGCGCAATGTGGGTGGCGCAGATATCGAGGAAATCGCGGTCATGCGAAATCAATAACAGTGTGCCGCGATAATTCGTCAGCCATTTCTCCAGCCATACGACCGCATCCAGATCCAGGTGATTGGTCGGTTCGTCGAGCAACAGCAAATCCGAGCGGCACATTAACGCTTGGGCCAGATTCAGGCGCATGCGCCAGCCGCCGGAAAAATCCGACACGGGCCGCGCGAAATCGGCCTCGGCGAAGCCAAGCCCGCTCAGCAAAATACTGGCGCGCGCCTTGGCAGAGTAACCATCGATTTCCTGCAGCCGCGCATGCAATTCGCCGACACGGTGGCCGTCATGCGCAGCTTCTGCTGTAATCAATGCGCGTTCCACGGCGCGCAATTCGGCATCTCCATCGAGCGCATACTCGAGTGCCGATGTCGTCAATGCAGGGGTCTCTTGCGCGACATGTGCGATGATCCAGTTGGAAGGCACTCCTAGATCGCCGGTGTCCTGATGAAGCTCGCCTCGCAACAGCGCAAACAAACTGGACTTTCCGCTACCATTGGCGCCGACCACACCGACGCGCCATCCGGGATGGATTTGCAAGGATAGATTTTCAATCAGACGGCGGGCACCGCGAGCGAGCGAAAGCGAACGGAACTGGATCACGATGAGCTTAATTGGGCCAATGAGTGGGACAATGAAGTCCGAAGCCCGTATTGTAGAACGCCTCCTCTTTTATTCTGAGTCTCGTGCTTTTCATGCCGCTCATGTATCGATTGATTATTGCTTCGTTATTGTTGTCGACTTCGATGGCGCAGGCATCGACGCCCATCGCGGTCGATGTCTGGGCTCAGCAGCGAGCCAAGGCTGACGCCATGCGCAAGGATGCGGAAGCGCTGCGGCATGAGGCGGAGCGCATTCGCAATTCCGAAGATGTGGCATGTCAGCGCCAGTTTTTTGTGAACGCTTGCCTGGAGAAATCGCGCGATCGTTATCTGACGCGCATCAACAGCGCACGCGTCAAGGAGATCGAAGCCAGTTCTATTGAACGCGATGCCAAGACCGGCGAGATGATCGAGCGCGACAAGCAGCGTGCGGCCAATCCACCTCACCCGCTCGTGCCGCTCGTGATTCCCAGTGCGCGCTTCGGGCAGGCGACGTCTCCATCCAGTCCTGCATCCGAGCCGGCGTCGGTTCCATCTTCGGGCAGCAAGTCATTTGCACCGCAACCGACCGCCAGGCCAGTCTCGCGAGCGCAACAAATAACAGAAGAAAAAAAGAATCAGCAAGACCGCGAGCATGCCGCGCAGAAAGCGCAGGAGCGGGCGCAAAAGGCCGATGAAGACAGGGCGCGCTACGAAGCCCGGGCTAAAGCAGCGGCGAAAAAAAAGGCCAAACACAGCCAATCTGAACCGCAAGCGACAGATAGCCTTCCCGTCTCATCGCCAGCGTCGTCGAAATAGGCACGCACGCGCCAAACACTTTACCTCGCCTGCGTCGATATTCCATTGGAATATTAAGACTTCACAGTATCCAGCAAACGCCGGATCGGTGCAGGCAAACCCAGCTGACCCAACATGGCCCACTCGCCCCATAGCAAGCCTGCTTCCTGCACATTCGTGGGTCTGGCGGGAAGTTCGGTCAACCAGGGTGTGATGGTCAGCGTGAAATGCGTAAAACTGTGCCG
>DASUGV010000254.1:0-25751 GCA_036273835.1 Rhodocyclaceae bacterium | reverse complement strand
TGCATGGCCGGAAGAAGGCTTTCCCCACCCATACGCAAAGATCGGCAAGAACAGTTACTGGCGACCGCTGGATGACGACGGCGACGCGCTAAGGCTGGCGGTAGATCTCGGTATCTATTTCATGGTTGTGCGCGACCAAGGGCATGTCTCAGCCCGCATCTGGAACGGCTCACGCACGTTTTTGAATGAAAATTTAAGTCAGGGCGAGTACGCCGCCACCCGCCGAGCTATCGTCCGTGCCGCAGCCGAAGTCGGGCGCCGAAAATAAATTTCCACCAGTCTAGACTTCTCACCCCATTTGTGCTGTAAAATGGAATCCTCTCTCGTTCAGGTCGTACTAATCGCTCCGGCGATACCGCCACTGAATGACTCATAGCAGCGCAAGCCACCAAGTGACGGCTTCGTTCGCTCTGAAATAAGCACCAAGACGCATGACGATTGCGAGCGCTGAGCAAGGCCGCTCAGGCCCGACCGCCGTTAGGCACGGGATGCTGGTTAAACGCCAGCCGGGTTCGAATCCATAGCAAGAGTCATGCGTGTTGGTGAATGCGGGATGCTGGCCCGCTCGAAAGCGCGATCACATGGGACGGCGGCGCGCCTCGCTTTTGCGAATGTGGACAAACCCATGAAGCCGGAGATCAGCGCCGGCCACCAACACCAGTCGCAAGCCCGCCCCGAAAGGGATCGCGGGCTTTTTCATTTGGAGAACGCGATGCGTATCATTACGAAGTTGATCGGCGCCGGCTCCGGCGGTTAATCAGAATCCCACATGCCCACTCCCATCCCCAAGCCGCCAAAGCAGCGCGAACGGGAACGGGCAGAATCACGCACCTACGTCGAGGCTGACGACCCGCCCGACATCGAAGAGATCCGCCGCCAGCTCGGCTTCGGCTTCCCTGTCATCCCCGACAGCGAGCGCGAATGAACCCGCCAGTCGAACCAGGAGAAAGCATCCCGACCGAGGGCGGCGAACTTGCCAAGTACCTGGTCAACTTCTTCCGCTACTCATCGGCGACAGCAAACAAGGCAATCCAAGATCACGAGGCCGCAAATGCGATACCAGTCACGCAGCAGCACGGAACCGGAGCCGAACGCGATGGCGCGATGGCTGGCGATCGGGATTGCCCTGCTGGTCATCGGTGAGGCCGCTTTGGTCATTGCGCGCGCCTGTGGGTGCGGCAAGTAAGATTTTTCCACGAGCCTGAAAAGGACAGTATGACTACCAAAGCCATGAAAGTTCCGCGCGGCACTGCCCGTAAATTGCGCCGCGCAGGTATTGCACAGGGTGCGCCAATGCTTCCCGCAGTCGAAAGGAAGCTATCCGCACGGGCTGCAGCGCGCAAGGCATGGAAGAGCGCGCAAGCCGAGATGCGCTCGTAAGAATTCCCTTTTGGGAATGCGGCGGCAGTCGGGGGATCTCGACTGCAAGCGCCTGCCGGGCTCCGGTGGGCCAGCAGAAAGCCCTCGCAAGAGGCCAGCCGGGGATCTCTCGGCTGATTGTGGCAGGCGGCTTACCGCGCAATTAGCCAACAGGCAGCGGGTAGCTTGGGACTGGCGAACCCTTAGCGCATCAATCAGCCTACAACCACGTGACAACGCATCGGCCCGAGCGCACTCGGGGTACAAGGGACTGGCGGTTACCCGGAAACATCTGGCCACAGGCGGGATTTAACCCGCAGCTGCATAAATTACAGTCGATCGCAGCCACAAGCTGCGCGCTACGACGCCGGACGCTGTGACCGGCACGAACACTATTGCATGGCAAACGCGCATGGTTCCTTAAATGGCAACCGGGCTTCGGCCCCGCTCCGGATTCGGTCGGGCGTCACTGGCTATGCAACGGGGCCTGTCGATCTCCGGCTTCGCCGCCCCGGCCAATGGCGAAGTGATGAATTGGAGCGCAGATTTATTGCGCCGAGTGACTCTCGAAACGAGTCGCCACACGCATGCTGATTGCGAAGCACGCATAGAGTCGGAGTGAGGCGGACGGGCAGCCGGACGACCGAAGACGAGCAACTAGCTAGGCCCAGTCAGCAGCCGTGTGGTGAATGCGCACGCTGGTGCGCCCGTTCCCGATAAAAGCCGTTGTAGAAGTACCGATAGCGGGAAGGCGACGGGACGCTATAGCCGATTAAGCACCGGCCACCACAACCTATCTCGGAGCACCCATGTTCGCCAAGCTCGCCCTGATCCTGCTGCTGATCGCCACTCCAATCCGCGCGCAAGATGCCATCCCCGACACGCTCGCCCTCTCCGACGAGGATGCGCAAACGTGCAAGGAGAAGGCCTGCCGCACGATCACCGATGGCGCTTACCAATTGATCGCCGAGCGCCTGCAACGCGCCGAGTACATCGAAGCGACTGCAAAGCGGCTTGCCGCGGAATTGGCGAAGAAGCCGAATCCGAAGTTCTGTCTTTAACGAATCTCCGCTGGAATTATCCCCTCCAGCTTTGCCGCCCACCGCATTACTGCGAGGGCGGCTTTTTTATTCTGAGGTGCGCGATGAGTGGCTTTGCAATTTGGCTGATCCTATTCAGCCAGCCAACGCCTGTGCCCGCAAAGCCGAACGCGCCGGTTGCGCGCGGCTGGCCTTATAAGCAATGAACTCCCACGCATGGAAGCTGCAGATCCTTCGTGCTGCGGCCGATCCTGACGGCGACATCATGGCCGCCCTCGCTGCGCAATTGGCTGAATGCGAGTCCGCCAAGGCAATGCTGCGCTCCGGTGGGCATGGCGAGCTTGGTGAAGGAGTTGACGCGATGGTGCGAAAGCTCTTGGAAGGCAAATAGGCCCTTGAATGATTCACCTCGAAATGACCACCGAAGTATCGGTCTTGCGAGCGTATGACCAGCCGAACGGCTACGAACAACGCCTGCCGTATCTGGCAATCCTGACCATCACCCACCTGAGCGACACCGCCGTCTACCTGCACAAGGCGGTCGGGAAAATCGATCGCGAAACGTGGAATCGGGCGATGGAAATGCTGGCTGCCAAGGGAGTGCGGACGGTGCAGTACGAGCGGCACGGGCGGATGAAGACGATCAACATTTAACGAATCACTACCAAGGAATGCTATGGGTGCAATGACCGATTTTAAAGAGAACAAGCTGATCGATTTCCTGTTCCGTGCCCAGGCGCTCGGTATCGGCGGAGCCACTGCCGCAGCCGGCACCGGCCCGGCGACGCTCTATATCGGTCTGTTCACCGCGGCCGGCTCCGACGCCGCAGTTGGCACCGAGGTCACTGGCGGCTCTTATGCTCGCGTCGCCGTCACATCGTCGCTCGCTAACTGGGCTGGTACTCAGTCGGCCGGCTCGACTACGGTTTCATCTGGCTCGTCGGGAACCACCTCGAACAACAACGCTGTGACGTTCCCGGCTCCTACCGCGAACTGGGGCCAGGTTGTCGAATGGGGCTTCTTCGACGCCGCAACCGGCGGGAACGAGCTCGACCGCGCCGCTCTGACGGTTGCCAAAACGATCAACAGCGGCGACGCCGCGCCGTCGTTTGCCGCCGGCGCACTTACTTACCAGATCGACAATTAACCCATGCTGACCCCGGCGCAGATCGCGACCCTGCACTCGGAGTTGTCCGCCGATCCCAGTGGAAAGGGGTATGCGGCACTCCTGCCCGCGTCGCCCGGTAGCGTAGTCGATTTGCTGAACGCCCCGACCGAAACCATGGTGAAGGCGATCAAGACCACTACCGCGCAGGCGTGGGCGGCGACCGGTCCGTACTCGGCCATAGTCGACGCTGCGAGCAACCTGCAGCACCCCTGCCGCGCGTCCTGCCTGGTGCTGCGCGACTCGTTCGCCTCCGGTGTCGATATCCACCTGGAGCGCGCCGATATGCAGAACATGCTTGCTGGTTGGGTGTCGGCTAGCCTCATCACCGCGGCGCAGCGTGACGATTTGGTCTCGCGTGCAACGCAATCGGCTAGCCGCATGGAAAAGCTCGGCCTGCCTGCGGCAACTATCAATGATGTGATCGGAGCAATGTAATGGCCATGAATCAAAGCACCTCGGCAGCGCTCACGATTACCGCCGGCTCGCTGGCGGCTGCGGCTGCGCGCTCCTCGGCCGCCGTCACGCCCGATGTCACGAAGAACGTTCAAGCCATTATGCTGACGGTCAACGTCCTGACGACCGCCACCGCAGCCAGCGGCAACAAGCAGGTTGTCGTCTACGGCTACGAGAGTGAAGACGGCACGAACTACAGCGGCGCGTCCAGTACCGCCGATAACGTCGATGGCACCGATAAGACGCTGACCGCGATCGGATCGCCCACCAACTTGACGCTGCTCGGCACGATCCAGCTAAATGCGGGTGCGGTTGCCGTCACCGAGCGCGGCGTATTTGAAGTCGTCGGCCGCTTTGGCTGTGTGCCGCGCAAATGGGGCATTGTCCTGTTCAATGACGCCGGCACCGCGCTCGGCGCGACCGTGACGGCCACCTACACCGAAATATCGTACTCGTAATCCGGCATGGGCATTCTTCGCCTACCGGGCCAACCGCAGAGCGCGCAGCCGCCGAGTGGTTATTCGCAACTAGATCTTCGCAGGGTTGGACTCAGAGCCCCGATAGTCGTCGCGAACCTGGTAGGCAACGATGGTTACAACATCGTCACGCGCCAAGCGGCGAGCATCACCGGCACAACGCCGACAGTAGGGCAGCTAGGTCTGGCCGGCCGCAGCTTCGTCGGCAACACTCTTAACCGCCTCGAATACCCTTCGTCCGCGGCTGCGCAAACGAAGTTCACGGCAATGGCCGTGTTCGTGTGGCGCAGCGGCGCAGCCAACAACTTCCCGCAGCTTTGCGCAGGCAGCACCGGAAATAGCGGTTTCCGGCTTGCCGAGCCTTCCAACGGACCGGGCGGCACGCTGGCATTGACCAAGGGC
The DNA here is from genome assembly GCA_036273835.1 of Rhodocyclaceae bacterium. Classification (GTDB taxonomy): domain Bacteria; phylum Pseudomonadota; class Gammaproteobacteria; order Burkholderiales; family Rhodocyclaceae; genus DASUGV01. The sequence goes on along the minus strand of DASUGV010000254.1, from coordinate 20,853 downwards.
GGCGTCACCTCTCTCGCCGGCTTGTCGCTTACGACCGGCGTCCCATATGCGGTGGTCACCTCGCACGATCAGGCCACGGGCGATTACTACATCCTGTTGCGCAACCTGCAGACCGGAGCCGTCACAAGCGCCACGCAGAACGACACAACAGTCAGCACCGCAGGCAACGGCTTGGCCGCGATCGGAAATGCGCGCGGCGATTTCAACGGCAGCTGGAACGGCGACATCTTCGCCTGCACGATGGCGTTCGAGTACATCGCGCGCGCGCAGGGCGAGGCGTGGCTCCGCAATCCGTGGCAGGTTTTTCAGGCACCGCAGCGCGTGCTTACGTTGGCCGCCGCGGCAGGCGCCTCTGCAGCTTTGGCAGGATCAGCTAGCGCTGTTTCGGCCAGCACAGCGGTGCTGTCGAGCGGCATTCCGCTTTCCGGCAACGCCTCGGCTGCAGCATCCGGCAATGCCGCACTGTCGGCTCAGATAGCACTAGCAGGAACGGCATCGGCCGTCGTCAGCGCCAATGCCGCAATAACGACGGCGATCCGCCTTTCAAGTGCGGCGACGGTCGCTGCTACGGCAACAGCGGCTCTTGCAGGAACAACCGCCACCCTGACCGGCTCGGCAGCAGCGGTTTCTGTCGGTTCTGGCGCACTCAGTACGGCAATAGCGCTTTCAGGTAGCGGCTCGGCAACGGCAGCAGGTTCAGGCGCGCTCACCGCGCCAGGTACGGGCCTGTCGGGCTCGGCAAGCTGCACAGCATTGGCAACTGGCGGTTTGTCGACGGGGATTCGACTGGTTGGACCCGGCGGCGCACAGGTATTCGCTACAGGCCAGCTCACGACAGCCATTCGACTGGCTGGCAGTGCGAGCGCGGCAAGTGCTGCATCTGGAGCATTGCCAACGTCGAGCGCCGCACCTATCAGCATTCCCTCGTCGCGCACCGTCAACTTTGGCGGGGGAACTAACCGCGTCGATTTTGACGGTGGCACCAACAGGGTAAATTTCTAATGGCTGATCCAACTCTCGTCAATGGCAAGTGGCTGGTCCCCAAGGACCCGGACGACAAGCGCTGGTACAAGTTTGGATTCGCAAAGGACTTGACCGATTCCGGAACCACCGCGGCATCGGTAACCGCCATCTTGTCGGGCGTGACCCTGGGCACCGTCACCGATGGGCAGCCCAATCCCCGCATCAGCGGAACCGACGTGCTCGTGTTCCTGAGTGGGCTCGATGTCACGGACGGGGCGCTCAACTTCTGCACCGCTCGACTGGTCTGCGCGAACGGCGAGCAGATCGACCGCACGATGTGGTACGTCAGGGAGGATCATTAATGAGCGACTACAAGATCCAGGCCGGCGTGACGGATTACCCGACGTTCGAGTTGTTGAAGGCGACGGATATGAAGGCGCCGTCGCCGCACGATGTCGCCATTGCCAACCGGCCGCTGACCGCGGAACAGATTGCACTTGCTAAGTCGCTGGTGCGATATACCGGGCCGGCGTGAAATCAATTAGGGAGTTGCAATGAGAATTTCAGCAGACAGCAAGAGCGCAGACTGGCATCCGATTTCATGCCACGTGAAGGTATTTCTCGATGGCGTGGAGCAGAGGGGCGTCACGATGGCCGATGAAGAGTGCGGCCAGGTCGTCAAGTATGCGCAGGACAGCGCCGGCAAGTTCGTCTTTAATCGGGAACTCGACAGCCTCATGAGCGAGTGCCTGCACGGCACCGTGAAGATCGAAGTGCCAGATGACAAGAATCACCTGCTGACCGAGTTCCCGTTCGGGCCGATGGAGTCGCATGATGTGACGGTCGGTGAATTGGAGCCGGTCAACCTCGCCTAAGGCGGTAATGTTGCGATGGCGGTAAATGAACGGATCACACTATGGGGCGCAAATCATCCCTGACTGAGAAGCAATGGCAGGAGATCGAGAGGCGAATCCTCAAGGGCGAGAAGGGCCGAGTTTTATCCCGAGAGTTTGGCATTTCCGAGGCGGCCATTCGCAAGCGCTTTGGTGCGCAAGCGAAACAAATAAAAGACGTTGCAAATCAATTGGTTGCAGCAGAAACCGCGTTTAGTGCGTTGCCAATTGGTGCGCAAATTAGTGCGCGCACCTTGGCGGATGAACTAAAGGAAATCTCGATGCACCTGGCTGGCGCCGCCCGATATGGCGCGGCCACAGCGCATCGACTGTCCGGTATCGCGCACGCCAAGGTTGCCGAGATAGACGATGCCGCGCCGCTGAATGATGACAGCCTCAAGGCGCTCAAGGGTATTTCGGTGCTGACGCAGATGGCCAACAGCGCCGCAGAGATACCTATCGGCCTGCTCAAGGCGAACAAGGATCAGATCGACCAGTTGAACAACCCTGAGACCGATAGCGCGCAGCTACTCAAAGACATCGCCGCGCATCTGCCCGACTGATGGCACTGAACCTGCAGACACAGCGCGAACTGGCGCGGTGGTACAAGCTCGTTGACCACCCGACGCAGACGGCGCTGATCGCCGCGGTCGGGGACGGCGTGCGTTTCCCAGTGGTTCCTGCAGGTCGTCGCTCGGGCAAGACTGAACGCGCCAAGCGCTTCGTAGCCAAGATGGCGATGAAAAACGCCGGAGAGATGTACTTCATCGCAGCGCCAACGCGCGACCAGGTGAAGAAAATCTACTGGGCGGACATGAAGAAGCTCTGCCTGTGCAGCCTGCAATCGAAGGCGCCGTCTGAGACCGAGTTGATTATTTACATGGACAACGGCACTCAGGTCCAGTTGATCGGACTGGATCGGCCAGAGCGCATTGAGGGCGTCTTCTGGTCCGGTGGCGTGATTGACGAGATTGCCGACATCAAGGCTGAAGCGTGGGAGGCGAACATTCGCCCGGCGCTTGACACGTTCAATCCGACACGGCCGGAATACAAGGCGTGGTGTTGGCTGATCGGCGTACCGGACGGCTTGAATCATTACTACGACATGGCGAAGTATGCCGAGTCGGCGAACGATCCGGACTGGAAGCTGTTTCATTGGAAAAGCGCGGATATTCTGCCGGCCGAGACAATCGCCGCAGCAAAGCGCCAGATGTCGGCCAAGCAGTATAAGCAGGAATATGAGGCGAGCTTCGAGGGCGCAACCGGCCGTATTTACGAAGACTACGACTTGTCGAACCACACGAGTGCCACGATTGAGCCGCACGAGCAGTTGATGTGGATGCACGACCAGAACTACACACCATTGTCCTCCGCAATTGGAGTGCGGCGAGTTCGGGCGCAAACGGAGCAGGAACGCGCGGCCGGCGCTGCTCCAGTCCACGAGCTTTACCTGCTGGATGAGATTGTGCTGACAAGCGCCGTTTCGAAGCAGTCGGCCATGGAGTTCGTTGAGAAGTTCAAAGACCACAAGAACAAGCATGTGCTGATCTACGGCGATCCGGCTGGCCAGGCGGGTGAGAAGCATGCGCACGCATCGGATTACACGGACATCGAGGGCGTGTTGAAGGCGAACGGCTGGACGTACACGCGCAGGGTCAAGCCAGCGCATCCGGCGATCAAGGATCGGCAAAACGCGGTCAGGGCGAAGGTTTGCACTGCAGATGGCCTGCGCAGCCTGTTTGTCAATCCGACGACAGCCAAGTGGTGCGACAAGGGTCTCGCGACGGTTCAACTGCAGCAAGGCTCGACGTTCCAAGAAGACCAAAAGAACAAGTATCAGCACATCACGACCGCAATCGGCTACTGCATCGATTGGGAATGGCCGTCGATCAAACGCACCGCCACAGTAAGAACGCTCGACATCTAGCAAGGAACGCATGGCAACCAAAGTCAACGATACATCGCCGGCAGTCGCAGCCATGGCCTCAGGCTGGGCCATGATCGATGCCCTGTGCGGCGGGACTAGTGCCATGCGGGCCGCTGGCGAAAAGTACCTGCCAAAATTCCCGCGCGAGGACCAGGACAGCTACGACTACCGCGTCAAGACCTCTACGCTGTTCAATGGTCTCGGCCGCACGATCGAGAACATGGCAGCCAAGCCGTTTGCCGAGCCTGTGACGTACACCGACATCGATCCTGAGCCTGCGCTGTGGTTGGACAACATCGACCTGTGCGGCAATAACCTGTCCGTGTTCGCGCACAACCTGCTGACGGCGGGCTTGAAATATGGCCTGACCCACATCCTGGTCGACAATCCGCGCACGACCGATACCGAAGGCAAATTGCTGTATCCGACGCGGGCCGCGGAGATCGCCGCTGGCGTGCGGCCGTACCTGGTGCATATCACGCCGCAACAGATCCTCGGTTGGAAGAGTGAGAAGACCGAAAGCGGCGCCGAAGCCTTGACCATGCTGCGCATCATTGAAGGCGTCGAGGAGGCCGATGGCGAGTTCGGCACCAAGACAATCCCGCAAGTTCGCGTGCTGACGCCAGGCGCTTGGGCGACGTATCGCAAGGCCGAGAAGGGCGACGATTGGCTTCTGTTTGAGGAAGGCGTCGTGTCGCTGAGCAGCATTCCGCTGGTGACGTACTACACGCGCCGAACCGGCTTCATGACCGCGACGCCGCCGTTCAAGGACTTGGCCGACCTGAACATGAAGCATTGGAATTCGCAATCGGACCAAGACAATGTTTTGCATGTAGCGCGCGTGCCGATTCTCGCAATCACCGGCATTAACGATGAAGATAAGATCGTCATCGGCGCGAAAACCGCCCTGATGCTGCCGCTGGGTGCCGAGGCGAAGTACGTCGAGCACAGTGGTGCTGCAATCGACGCCGGTCGACAATCCCTGCAAGACCTCGAAAACCAGATGCGGGCGATGGGCGCCGAACTGCTCGCCGAGACGCAGGTAAGCACGACCGCAACACAGAACAACATCGAGGACAGCGAGGCCAAGTGCCAATTGTCGATGATGGTCGAAGGCCTCGAAGACGCGCTCGATCAGGCCGTTGACATCATGCACAAGTGGGTCAAGCTCGATTACAAGGGCGACATCGATCTCTTCGATGACTTCTCGTCCAGTGCTGTCATGGCAGCGGCAGGGCCGTTTATCATCGCGCTGGTGCAACTGGTCAATGCACGGCTGCTGTCGAAAGAAGATGCGTTTCTTGAACTACAACGCTATAACGTGCTCAACCCCGATGCCGCCTGGAAGGATGTGCAGGCCAAGATCGAGCTTGAGCCGCCCGAGTTCGCCGTACCGATGCCGAAAGATCCTGCCGCCGCATGAGCGCGCTCGAAGAATGGCTGATGCTCCTGCTCATGGAGCACAACGTCAACATGCTGCGCGTCGAGGCCGAAGCCAAAGCGCGCGTCCTGGCGCTGCTGATCGTGATGCAGAAAGATATCGTTTCGCTGTTGGCGAATGCTCCAGAACTGTCCGAAATGGGCAAACTGGTCAAGAATGCGCTGCTGCGCGAGTCGAACCAGGTCATCGCAGACTACTACGGCAAGGCACAGCTCGCAGTCGATCTGGGTGGCATCGCCGAAGTCGAAGCGCTCGGCACGAAGCAGGCAATCGGCGCGGCGCTTGAGAAAGTAGCGGGCGAGGCGAGCGTCGAAGTCCGCATTGGCCTGAGCCTGCCAACTGAAAACTACCTGCAGAAGCTTGCCGGCGACGCACTGGTCCGGGGCTCGCCGGTCAAGAACTGGTGGCTTCGACAGGCGCAGGACACGCAATTCAAGCTGGCGAACGAAATCCGCATCGGTGCAGCGCAAGGCGAAACGAACGCGCAGATCATCAAGCGCATCGTCGGGCAGGAAGTAACCGCGAAGGCGCCCGCTGACGCTGTGCCGATTCCAGGCGTGATGCCGCTGGCGCGCAAGAATGCTGCGGCGATCGTGCAGACGAGCATGGCGACGGTGAGCGGCGCGGCAAGGCGCGCGACGTTCGCGGCCAATGCCGACATCACGAATGGCATTATGCAAGTGTCAACTTTGGACGGACACACAAGCCTTACGTGTGTCGCCTACAGTGGCGCAACATGGGATCATGACTTCGAGCCAATCGGTGAGAATGACCTTCCTTATAACGGCGGAGTGCCAAGGCACTTCAATTGCCGGTCAAGCGAAATCGCCGTGATGAAGACCCTCCGCGAGATGGGCATCGACATGGACGAGCCAGATCCCGGCATGCGCGCTTCGTCCAATGGCCCGATTAGCGCCAAGACGACGTTTGCGGATTTCCTCAAGTTGAAGGGCGCGGATTATCAGAATGAGGTACTAGGCCCGAACCGTGCGCAAATGTTTCGCGATGGCAAGTTATCGCCGCGCGACCTCGTATCGAGTGCGGGAAAACCGCTCAAGCTTGCGGATTTACGTGCAAAGTACACAGCCGCACCGTAGAATCGCGCCATGACCTTTGACGCCAAATCCTTGCTGACCGCTCCACCTATGACCGTTGATGCGCTGGCCGAGAGGTTGGCGAAGATCAAGATGCTCGGCATGGGCGGCGCGCCGGTCGTGCTCGAAGGCGGCGAGATAGGCGCGATTGACCTGGTGGCGCATGGCGAGAAGCCGGCGCACTTTGTGGTGCGCCCCAAATAGTACAAGTAACAAACAGTTTCACGAGACCGCCCTAGAGGCGGTTTTTTATTGCCCGAACGCCGGATGGAATAGGGCGCAATGATCCAGGACGGATCTCCAACACGGTCGGATGATCGAGAAAGACAGCAAATGAAACTCAAACTGGACGACAAGGGCGCAGTGGTAGTGCAGGACGGCAAGCCGGTCTACATGCTTGACGACGGCCGCGAAGTGGCGCATGACGCTGCCGGAACCGTGGCGACGATCTCGCGCTTAAACAATGAGGCAAAGACGCATCGAGAAGCCAAAGAGGCCGCCGAAGCGGCGCTGAAACCGTTCAAGGATGCCGGCATTGAAGATGCTGCCGCTGCTGCACAGGCCATTACGCTGGCCAAGAACATAAAAGACGGCGACCTGGTCACCGCGGGCAAGGTCCAGGAGATCAAGGATGCCGCAACCCGCTCGGCTCAAGAGGCTGTGGCCGCTGCAACGCGCGCTGCCGCCGAGAAGGAAAAAACACTGACCGAGCAAAATGACCGGCTCATGCAAGACCTGAACAACCACATCATCGGCGGCTCGTTCGCCGGCTCGAAGTTCATCGCCGAGAAACTGGCCATCCCCGCCGACATCGCGCAGAAGGTCTTTGGCGACCGCTTCAAGGTCGAGGCCGGCAAGCTCGTGCCACTCGATCAGAACGGTCAGCCGATCTTCTCGGCCACGAACCACGGTAACCACGCCGACTTTGAAGAGGCGATGCAGGTCATGGTCGGCTCGTATGCCAACAAAGACATGATCCTCAAAGGCTCTGGCGCATCGGGTGGTGGCTCGCAAGGTAGCAAGGGTACCCCCGGCGCCAAGACTGTGCCGCGCGCTCAGTTCGACAGTATGGATCAGGGTTCACGCGCCGCGTTCTTCAAGGATGGCGGCCGCATCGAAGGCTAAGTAGCAAGGGCCGCACAGTGCGGCCAGTACAAGCAATGCAATAGCCGCGACCTGGATGGGGAAACGGTGCTTTGGGCTGGATGGCCTGCAATTCAATCTCAAATCACCGACCGGCTCGCTTCATGCGGGTCTTTCCATTTTCTCGAAAGGCTTCAAATGGCTAACGTACTCAGTAACCTCGCAGCAGACATCTACAAATCCGCCGACACCGTCGCGCGCGAACTTGTGGGCGTCCTGCCATCCTCGACGCTCAACTTCAGCACGGACGGCGCCGCACTTGGCGACACCATCCGCTCGTTTGCAACCCGCGCCGCCACCGTGCAGACCGTCACGCCGAGCATGACGATCCCGGAGGGCACGGATCAGACTGTGGATAACAAAACGATGGTGATCAACCAGATCGCCTCGGTGCAAATCCCGTGGACCGGCGAAGACATGAAGCACGTCAACAATGGCTCGGGCTTCGAGACCGTCTACGGCGCGCAGATTCAGCAGGCTATGCGCGCGATCGCTAACCAGGTCGAGTCGTACGTCGCTGGCGTCGCCTACAAGGGCGCATCGCGCGCCTTTGGCATCTCCGGCACCTCGCCGTTCGCCTCGAACTTCAACGAGATCGCCGAACTGCGCCAGATCCTCGTCGACAACGGCGCCAGCATGGACGGCACCTCGTCGCTGGTCCTCAACACCGTGGGCGGCACCCGCCTGCGCAACCTGGCCCAACTGCAGAAGGTCAACGAGGCAGGCAACGACCAACTGCTGCGCCAAGGCGAGCTGCTGAACCTGCAAGGCCTGATGCTCAAAGAGTCGGGCGGCATCGCCTCCGTCACTGCCGGCACTGGCGCATCGTACACCACCAACACCACCGGCTACGCCGCTGGTGCCACCGCGATCACCCTGATCACCGGCTCGGGCACTGTGCTGGCTGGCGATGTGGTGACCTTCGCAGGCGACACCAACCAGTACGTCGTTGCCGGTGGCATCGCTGCTCCTGGCGTCATCACCCTGGCCGCCCCTGGCCTGCGCAAGCCAATCGCCGCATCGGCCGTCGCCATGACCGTCAGCGCAAGCTACACCGCCAACCTGGCCTTCAAACAATCGGCAATCGAAGTGGCGATGCGCCCGATGGCGAATCCAGTTGGCGGCGATGCTGCCGTGGACAGCATGATCGTCCAGGACGATCGCTCCGGCCTCGTGTTCACCGTCGATGCCTACAAGGGCTTCAAGAAGGCTATGTTCATGGTCAGCGCCGTGTACGACGCCAAGGTCTGGAAACCTGAGTTCGTGGCAATCCTGAAGGGCTAATACCCCGCGGCCCGCTTCGGCGGGCCTTTCTCAACCTCTACCGAGAACGCAATGACCCCAACAGTCCAAATCGCATCACCAGTTTCCGACGACAACCCATTGGGTTTCATCGTCATCAATGAATCCGACTTCGACGCCGACAAGCACACGCTGTTTGGCGCCGAACCCACCAAGGCTCCGACCGCCGCCGAACTGCGCGACACACTCACCGCTAAGGGCATCGACTTCAAGCCGAACGCCAGCAAAGCCGATCTGCAAGCCGCGCTCGACGCCGCACCCGCCCAGTAATCAAGAAAGTTGCCCATGTCGCTGATCACCGAAGATGGAACTGGCCGCGCCGATGCGGAGTCATTTGCTTCGCTGGCCGCTGCTGACGCCTATCACGCATCCCGCGGCAATGTGGCATGGGCCGGCGCGCTGACCGCCGACAAAGAAAATGCGCTGCGCCGCGCTACCGACTACATCGGGCAGGAATACCGCACGAAGTGGAAGGGGCGACGCACGACGATGACTCAAGCGCTCGACTGGCCGCGCTACGAAGTGAAGTTGGATGATGTCGGCTTCGGGCGCTATGCCGCATACGTGCAGCCAACCATCGTGCCGGCTCAGGTTGTGCAAGCCTGCTGCGAGTTGGCGATCCGCGCCCTCAGCGGCCCATTGGCGCCTGATTTGCAGCGCCAGATCATCGCCGAGACGGTCGGCCCGCTGCGCACTGAGTATGCGGCCGGTACGCCTGAGTATGTGCGCTATCGCAGCGTGGACCTCTTACTCAAGCCGCTTTTGGCCTCGTCGGGGATGGGCATTCAGATGGTGCGCGCATGACCGTTATCGCATCCGCGATTACTCATGTATACTTTGGGGATAGCCAACCCCAAAGGTAGATATTCAAATGTTAAGACTCCCCACAAGTTACTTACTCACCGAAGAACAAAAGGCGGAACGGGCTGCAAAAAAGCGCTCCCGGGTTTTTACCGAAGAACAGAAGGCCGCGAAACGCGAATACGATATTCGGCGACGCGCTGAATATGCGGGGCGAAAGAAGGATCTGGAGCAAGCTCCTGAGCGCAAGTTGGCGCGCGCCGAGTGGCTGAGAGGGTATAGAACGAAGCCTCAGATTGCGTTATCTCTGCTCGTTGCAAATGCCAAGTACAGGGCAAAGAAGAGGGGCGTTGAATTTACGATAACGCCGTTAGATCTGGAAATGCCGCAAAAATGTCCGGTGCTTGGAATCGAAATTGAGCACGGAAACGATGATCAATCACTGTCCGCACGCGACTGCGCCCCAAGCCTAGATCGCCGCGACAACAAAAAAGGCTACATACCAGGCAATGTCCGCATCATCAGTTGGAGGGCAAATCGCCTGAAAAATGACGCGACCGTCGCTGAATTGGAAGCCGTTCTGCGATATATGAGATCGGAGTAAAAATTGACTGTTATTTGTTGGGATGGAAAAACGCTGGCTGCCGACAAGCGCGTTTCGTTCGGCACTTCGATCTCGACAACGACCAAGATCCATCGTATCAACGGCATGCTGGTCGGTTGCGCTGGCGTCGCAGCGAATGGCGCATCGTGCATTCAATGGGTGCGGGATGGCATGGATCGTTCGCAGTATCCCGCTGTTCAGAAGGACGACCCATGCAGCCTGTTGGTCATTCTTGCGGATGGCACAATTCACTACTACAGCAAAACCGCAGACCCGCTCGTCATCGAGTGCAAGACTTTCGCCATTGGCAGCGGCAGTGAATTTGCCGACGCGGCGCTTTACTTGGGCAAGACCGCGCGCGAGGCCGTTGAAGTGGCGATCGCACTCGATTCCGGTTGCGGCAACGGCATCGACACCCTGGACCTCGCATGACCGACTACGCCGCCAAAGCCCGCAGCACCGACGCCGCATTCCGTCGCAACGGCCAGAAGATCTCAATCACCCGCAAGACGCCCGGAGCCTACGTCAATGGCGTGGTAACGGTTACCACTTCAACCGAGGATGTCTGGGGCATCGAAACCGGCGTTACGCTGCGCGACCTCGGCATCGGCATAGTGAACGGGACGCTCGTGCAATCGGGCGACCGCAAGTTGATGATCTCGGCGCTGACCGATGCGGGCCTATCCCTGACACCGCCAAAGGTGGGCGATCTCGCGCTAGCTGGTGGAGTAACGTACACGGTCAAGAACGTTGACAAACTTGCGCCCGGCGGCGTGGCTGTGATGTATACGCTAGTTGGGCGCGTCTGATGCCGACGTTTTCAGCGCAGATCAATGCGTGGATCGCGAAGACCAAGGATGACGCGGACAAGATCGTTCGGTATGCGCTTCAGACCCTCGACGGCCGGCTTGTGAATCGCTCGCCTGTGGGTGACGGTACATATTGGCAGAATCCGCCGCCGAAGGGCTATACGGGCGGGCGCTTCAAGGGCAACTGGCAAGTGTCTATCGGCTCGCCGGCCAGTGGCATCAAGAATCTAATCGACAAAGATGGCTCGGCAACCATGGCGGCACATGCAAATGTCATCGCCATCGCCAAGGCGGGCGAAGTGCAATTTTTAGTGAATAACCTTCCATACGCCGAGCGCATAGAAAAAGGCTGGTCCCGCCAAGCGCCAGTTGGTCTCGTTGCCGTAACCGTGGTCGAGTGGAACAACATCGTTGAGGATGCCGTCAACGGCGTTAAGGCTGGCGGCGGCGACATGGCAGCAGGATTCGGAGCGTACCCATTATGAGCCAGGCAAGCATTCGGAACGCGCTGGAAAACGCGCTCGCCGCGGTCGCGCCGGCTATCGACCTCGTGCACGAGAATCAGGAATACGCCCCCATCGCAGACAGGCCATTCCTCGAAGTATTTATCAGGTTCGCCACGCCAAACAATCCGACGATGGGCGCCGGCTTCTACCAGGAACTCGGCTTCATGCAGGTCAACGTGATGTTTCCGCTCAAAGCAGGAACCGCAGAAGCGGCAGCGCAGGCGCAAGTGATTCGCGATGCCTTCAAGCGCGGCAAGAGCTTCACGGACTCCGGCATCACCGTGCAGATCGACAAGACCCCGGAGATTTCTGGCGGCACGGTCGACGGCGACCATTGGAAGACCGTTCTTCGGGCGCCGTTCCACGCAGACATCTTCACCTAATTTACCCCGGCCGCTTTCGAGCGGCTTTTCTTTCTGGCTCGCCATGCGCGGGCCTTTTTATTTAAAGGGCTTACACAATGGCAGCTACAGCAAACGGCATCGACGCTCTCCTGGTCATCGCCAAACAGTCCGCAGAAGGCACCAAGGCGGCAGCCGGCACGGGCAAGATCTACCCGCGCATCACGGCGACGTTCGACACCGAGGCCGACAAGTATTCGAGCAACGAGATCGATCAGAGCCAGCAACAGGGCGACACGCGCCTTGGCAACTTCCGCACCGCCGGCATGATCAATGGCGAGGCATCGTGCGGCACCTATTCGACCCTGATAGCCGCTTTGCTGCGCCGTGATTTTACGGCAGGCGGCACCACTACTGCACAAATCACTGTCGCCGCTACCACTGGCGGCCTGACCCGCTCCGCCGGCTCATGGCTGACCGATGGCTTTGATGCCGGCAACGTCGTGGTGATTACCGGCTTCACAGCACCAGCCACCGCCAACAACTCGCGCAACTTCTTCGTCACCTCCGTCACCTCAACCAACCTGAACGGTCAGTTCATGGACGGAACTGCGATGGTGGCGAAGACGGCCGGCGACAGCGTGGGCGTCACTTTGGCCGGCAAGCGCACTTTTACGCCGCTGACTGGCCACACGACCGACTGGTTCACCGCCGAGGTCGAGGATACAAAGGTCAGCGTCAACCGCTGCTTCATCGACCAGCTCGTGAGCAAGATGGACTTTGCTGCGCAGCCAAACGGAATGACCACCCTCAATTTCTCGATGATGGGCAAACTGGAAGGCCCGACGACACCGAGCGCCTACTTCACGACCCCAACGGTGGCGCCCGCAACTGGCAAATTCTCCGGCGCCACCGCGCTGTTGTCGGTCAACAACATCCCTTCGCTGATCTGCACGGGCATGTCGCTGTCAGTTGATGGTCAGGTGAAGATCGACCCGGTAATCGGCTCGAAATACGCTGCTGCCGCATCGCGCGGGAAAGTCATGGGTTCCGGCCAGTTCACGGTGCTGATGCAGGACTCGGCGTACCTGGACTACTTTAAAGCGGAGACCGAAGTCTCGCTCGCCTACGCCATGGCCGACAGCAACCTGGCGCTCGCCAATACGCTCGCATTCTCCGCCGGCCGTATCAAGATCACTTCGGCCAAGGTGGATGACGGCGAGAAAAACAAGATCGTCACTTGCTCGTTCGACATCCTGCGCTACAAGGGCACTGACCTGCAGTACGAGCAAACCACCCTTTCCGTGCAGGACTCCACCCTGTAACCAAACTGGCGCAAGCCAAACCTAGCACCGGCCGGTCGCTGTCGCCTTCGCGGGCGCAGCGGTCGGCACGGGCACTTTTTAACCCGCGAAGAAAGGCAACACCATGAACACTGCACAAACCATTGCGTCGGCAGGCTTCGACATCTCGAACATCGCCGCGCAGGAAGATCCCGCCAATCCGCGCACCTTCAAGGTCGACCTGACATTCACGCCCGATGGCGATCCGCTCGCCGGCCTGATCATCGTTGGCAAGGGTAGCGAGCAATACCGCAACGAGAGCCATGCGATCCGTGCTGAGGGCTTCAAGAAGTCCGCCCGCGTTTCCACGGCTATCGATACCAAGACCGACGAGGGCGCGTCGCAATTGGTGGATACCATCGATGACAATGACAGGCGCCTCGCGCTCGCCGTCGTCGTCGGCTGGTACGGCTTCACCAATGCCGGCGCCGCGGTGGAATTCGACAAGCGCCTGGTCGAAGCCGCCTTCGACAAGTTTCCAACCTGGCAGGAGAAGGTGTTGGCGGCGCTGGGGAATGACGCCAATTTTTTGAAAGTCTAGTCGCCTCCCTGCTGCTGTTCGCCGATTACCAGTTCGATCGAGCGACAGCGGCAGGGGATGGCAACGCCAAGGGCGATCACCTTGACAGCGCCAAGCGACACCCGCTCTACAAGCACGATGAGGCCGAAGTGCCTAGCCTACCGTTTGAACTTGCCCACATCTGGGAATGGTTCACGAAACTCAGCGGCAAGCGACAAAACGGCATGGCGGTCAATCCGATAAGTAGCAGCGAGATACTGGCATGGCAACAGCGGCAGCGCATCCGGTTCGACCCTTTCGAGGAGTCGGTGATCGACCGGCTGGATGCGACTTTCCTCAAGCATCAGAATAAACCGGCGGCGAAGACTTGATTAGGGCCATGTCCGGGCCATTGCATCCCGTTGCGGTAGGTGTAATATTGCACCATTCTTAACGGGAGGCAATATGAAGCGGATCGTGTTAATCGGGTTGATGGTCGCTAGCTCGGCGTTTGCCGCGAAACCAAAAGCGCCGACGGCAGAGGACTACGGCAAGACTGTCGAGGCGAAGATGATCGCCGAGGGGCAGGATCGGATCGTCAACCGGCTCAACGATCCGGAGTCGGCGCGCTTCCGTAACGTCTTCATCTCGCCAAAAGGCCGCGCCATCTGTGGCGAGGTCAACGCGAAGAACTCGATGGGCGGCTATGTCGGGTTCCGTCGCTTCATATCGGCCAAGGACAGGGCTGGGGTCGAGGACGACGGCAGTTACTTTGCCGATAGCAACTGGTCGGCACGCTGCGTCAAGGACGAGCTTGAGGGCGATCCGCCGAAGCAGTAATCAAAATCAAGGCTCGCTTCGGCGGGCTTTCTTCATTCCAGGCTCACTTCGGTGAGCCTTTTTTATTGGGCGGCCCATGACCGACTTTGCCTCGATTGGAATTCAGCTTGATTCGCGCCCGGTGGCTGAGGGTACGAAGGCGCTGGATGCGCTGAGCGAGGCAAGCGTTCGCGTCGAGCAAAAGGTCAAAGCGTCAAATGGCCAGATGGCCGACACCGCAAAGATCATGGCGGCACAGGCCGAGCAGGCAAAGGTATCGGCCGCAGCGAATATGGCGCTGGGCGGTTCCACTGCGCAACTCACGCTCGGCCAGCAACAACTGATCGAGAAATACCGCGAGCAGGCCGCCACCATTGGCATGAGCCGGTCGCAGTTGATGGCCTACCAGGCTGCGCAGATGGGGGTGACCAGCGAGACCGAAAAAGCGATCGCCACTGTCAAGGCGCACGAGGAGGCGATCAAGGCAGCCGCCAAGGCAAAGGAGGAGGAGACTCGATCCTCCAACCAACTCGCATCTGCCCTGAAATTGCTCGCATCTGGCTATGCCGCCCTGAAAATCGGCGAGTACGTTAAAGACTCGGCCATGCTCGCCGCCCGCTACGAAACGCTCGGCGTCGTGCTGGAAGTCGTCGGCCGCAATGCCGGCTACACGAAGACGCAGATGGATGCCGCCGCCGATGGGATTGCGCGGCAGGGCATCACCATGCTCGAATCGCGCAACAGCGCCGTCAAACTGGTGCAGGCGCACGTCGATCTGTCAAATGCAACACGGCTCGCGCGCATCGCCCAGGACGCAGCCGTTATCGGCAACATCAATTCCTCGGAGGCATTCGATCGCCTGGTGAATGGCATCTCCCGCGGCAACGTGCTGATCCTGCGAAACATCGGTATCAATGTCAACCTGCAGTCGTCCTATGAGCAGATGGCCGAATCGCTTGGCAAGACCGCAAGGGAGTTGACCGAGAACGAGCGGGTGCAGGCGCGCCTGAATGCCGTCCTGGAGCGCGGCACCGACATCGCCGGCACGTATGAGTCGGCCATGGGAACGGCCGGCAAGCAGATCCTCTCGATGCAGCGCTATACCCAAGATTTAAAGGTCAAGTTCGGCGAAACGTTCAATGAGGCGCTGACGATTGCCGTCATGGCCCTGACCGATAACCTCAAAGACACGAATCACGAAGTCAGCGAACTCGCACGCAACAATCAGTTGTCAGAGTGGGGGCATTCCCTGACGAACATCTTCGTGACCCTCGCCAATACCGTCAGCAACGCCTTCACCACATTCCAGAAATTCGACGCGTTCGCGCGGCACATGGATTCGGCCAAGGCGATCAATTCTGACTTCGACGCAAAAATCAAAGCGAACAGCGATGCCGCGCCTGGCGGTTTCGATGCAGCGGCACAGGCTGAGCGGACCAAAATCTTTCAGCGCAACCAGCGTCTTGAGTCTCTTCGCCAGTCAGCACTCGCCCAAGAGAACGTGGATTACGTCACCCTCCAGGCGACCCTGAGCGGAAACTTCGACCGCTTTGCGCGCGCTGCCGCAGAGCGCGAGGCGACTATGACCGCCAAGCACAAGGCCGAGGCAGACGCCAAGCTGAAGGTCGACCAGGACTACGCGACCAAGGCCGCCGCGCTGCTGACCGAAAACGCCGGCAAGAGCTTGGCGATCCAGCAAGCCGCGCAGATGAAGCTTTACAGGGACACTTACGTCGGTACGCCCACTTACCGCGACACCGAGGGTCGAGCACCGAAAGACCATATCGACCAAGCCGAGAACACGCGCCTCGCAGATCATATCAAGCGCATCGAAGCTGGCGTGGCCTCCGAAAAAGCGGCAGCCGAATACATGATGCGCATCGATGAAATGCGCCATAAGGCCGGCATTCTTGGCGACGCTGAATTCTACGAGCGCCGCAAGGGCTATGCGGACGAAATGGTCGGCTCCGAGATCGCCGGCTACAACAAAGAGATCGCTGCCCTGCGCGCGCACCATAACAACACCGCGGCCGAAGCTGCGACGAATGCCAAGACGATCCACGACACGCAAGACAAGCTCGCAGCGGCCAAGGAAAAGTACCGTTACGAAGACCTGACCCGCGACGAGGAAGAGCGTTTGCGCATTCGCGCTGTATCGATCGCCTCCGACGAAGCCAACAACAAATACATCTCCGGCCTCGACGCGCAAGCGAAGGCTATCGATATCGCCAATGGCAAGCATCAGCAAGCCGCCTCCGCGATTGCCGAGGAAGCCGCTGCCCAATTCCGCCTTGCTGCTGCCGCGATGGCCGCACAGGCTGCCGCCCCGGTAAGCGGGGATCACACGCAAGGCGACGTAGACGCTGCCAAGGCGATGCTGATTACGCTGAACCTGCAAGCCGACGCACAGGAGCGGATCGCAAGAGCTTTGCGCGATGGGGAGGCCGCTGTCGCATCCCGCAAGCTCGCCGACCAGCAGATCCGCGACTGGCAAGAGGTTGGCAATACCGTCGCTGACAGCTTGTCCAAGGCATTCGGCGCCGCTGGCAAGGCTGCGGGTGAAATGTTCAAGGCCTATGCCGATAACGCATCCAAGCAACTCAAACTGAACAAAGAACTCGCACTGGCCAAAAAGCTGAGCGATGATGATCCAGCAAAGATCAAGGCGATTGATGACATCCAGCGCCAATCCGCCCAAGCCCAACTGAAATCGTACGGCGACATGGCCGATGCGGCGCAGGGCTTCTTCGACCAGGGCTCGAAGGGCTACGCGGCGATGGGTACTGCGGCCAAAGTGATGCATGCCGCAGAAGTCGCGCTGTCGCTGGTCAAGGGCGTCAACGCCGTGCTGACGCAAGGTGAGGGCGACCCGTACACAGCATTTGCCCGTATGGCTGCCATGGCTGCGGTCGTGACTGGCCTCGGCGTGGCACTGAGTGGCGGTGGCGGCAGTGGCGGCGGCCAATCCGCGGCCGAGGTCCAGAAAGCGCAAGGCACCGGTTCGGTGTTCGGTGACTCGACCGCGAAATCCGACTCCATCGCCCGTTCGATCGCGCTCGCCTCGGCCAATTCGTCCATCGAACTGACGCATACAGCAGGAATGCTCGCGTCCCTGAAAAGCATCGAGGCGTCGATGTCGGGCCTGACGAACCTGGTTGTCCGCACGCCTGGCGCCACCGATGCCAGCAACATGGGCATCCAGACTGGCACGATCGCCAAGTCGCTGGGCGGCCTGTGGGGCAAGACGACGCAGAACGTCGTGGACAGCGGCTTCCAATTCGGCGGCAGCGTGCGCGGCCTTCAGGCGGGCCAAGGCTTCAATCAGTACGCCAGCGTCGATACAACGAAATCGTCCTGGTTCGGCCTGTCCAAGAGCACCAGCAACTCGGTCCAAATGCAAGGCATCGGCAATGAACTGTCTTCGCAATTCGGCCTGATCTTCACCAATCTGGAAACCTCGCTCAAGACTGCAGCCGTAGGCCTCGGCGGTAGTGCCGATCAGGTTGGCAGCGCGCTCGATCACCTGACGCTCAGCACCTCGAAGATTTCGCTCAAAGGGCTGACCGGCGACGCCCTGACGGCGGCAATCAACGGCGTGATCTCGAAGGCCATGGACGAGATGGCCGAAGCAGCTATGCCGGGCTTCGATCGGTTCCGCAAGGTTGGCGAGGGATACGCTGAAACGGTCACGCGCGTATCGACGGACTTCCAGAATGTCGGCTCGATCTTCGACTCAATGGGCAAGTCGCTGGTCGTGACGGCGAACACGACGAGCAATGGCCTCGCCACGTCTATCGGCGGCTGGCTGGGGCGCCTGACGCAGGGCATCGTCAACGGTGTAGCCTCCTCCCTCCCGAAAGTCTCCACGCTGAGCATCGATGCACGCGAGCGCCTGGTTGAACTGGCCGGCGGCATCGACAAGCTGGCTTCGCAAGCAAACACGTTCGCCTCGAACTATCTCACCGAAGCCGAACGCCTCGCGCCAGTGACGAAGTATGTCACGGAGCAGATGCGGGCACTCGGTTATGCCGGCATCAACACGCGCGACCAGTTCAAGAGTCTGGTGCTCGGGCTGGATGTCTCGACCCAGAAGGGCGCCGAGCAGTACACAGCCCTCATGGGCTTGGCCGATGCCTTCGCCAAGACGCACGCGGCAACCGTCGACCTGACCAAATCCACTCAGGAAGTGGCCGACGAGCGCAAGGGCTTGCAAGACCAGCTCGACCAGTTGACGATGACGCAGACCCAACTGCTCACGAAGCAGCGCAACGCCCTGGATGCAGCAAATCGTCCTCTGTTCGACATGGTGCAAGCCGCGCAAAAGCTGGCCGGCACGTCGTCCGACATGGCAAAGTTCCGCGATACCGCCAAGAGCTTGCACGATAGCCTACTGACCGGCAGCCTGTCGACGCTGACGCCGGAACAGCAGTATGCCGAGCAGCGACGCCAGTACGAGCAGACGAAAGCTGCAGCACTTGGTGGTGACGTGACCGCGCAGGGCAACGTGGCCGCAGCGCTGAACTCCTTCCTCGCTATCTCGCAGAAGATCAACGGCTCGGACTCGCAGTACGCCGCCGACTTCGCGATGGCGCAGCAAGATTCTGCCTCGATGGCGCAATGGGCGGCAGGGCAGGTCGATACCGCGCAGGCGCAACTGGCGGCGATGAACACGACCAATTCGCTGCTGACCGATATTTCGCAGGGCATCACGAACTTGAATGCGCCGATCAACCCATCGAACTATGGCGGCACAGATGGCATGCCGGTCCTGGTCGCGCAGGTCAAAGAAATGACCGCAACGATTGTGGATCTGAAAACGGAGCTTGCCGGCCTGCGGGCAGATCAGAACAAGCAGACGGGCAACTCCATCGTCGCCAACGACGAGTCGCAGCAGGCCAACGCTGATGCAATCGTTGGCGGTCTTGGCGGCGTAATCATCCGCGCAATCGGCCGTGCGCAGAAAGTGGATCTCGAATGACGATTTCCGACGCTCAATACGCCGCGTGGCTCGATGATCCGACCGCGCAGCGCGTGACCTTGTACCGCATTGGCTGCATCAGTGGCGGCACGCAGATCACGCGCTACCTGTCGAACACGGCCTACGGCGGCGGCTCGTCTGCGACGCCATACCTCGCCATCATCGCCAAGGATCTGGAAATCGCGCAGTCGATTTCGATCGATAGCACACCGAGGCTGTCAGCCGGGGATATCCAGATCCATAACCTCCACGGCGAATATGACTCGTGGCGCAATGACATCTGGGCGAACCAATCGGCGCTTGCCTATGTTGGTGATGTGCGCTGGGCCGAAGCGGATTTTCGCCTCCAGGCTGTTTGCACGGTCGCTGATATCAAAGAGGAGGGCGACCGCAAGCTGATCGCCTTCGAGTTCCGCGACGCGATGCAGCGTTTAAATACGCCCGTATCCGAAGCGAAAATGACCAACGGCGTGCTGTATCCGATCGCGCTCGGCGAAGTGCCGAACATGACGCCGAAGTATGACTCGGTGAGCGGCAAGTGGTACTACCACAATGGCCCGGTTGAAGGCCTGATTGAGCCGCGCACCGATGGCAAGCGCCGCAGTTCGGATGTCACTGACGATGTAGCAAACGGGCGATTCGGCTTCAACAATGCAGTCGGCCCCGGCATCCTTACCTGTAGTGTACAGGGCGACAAGACCGGCGGCACCTACCGCAATACGATCGCTTCGCTCGTCCAGTTGCTCGCCACGAGCTACGGCAAGGCCTCTACGCGCATGACGACGGGCGACATCGACACAGCGAATTTTTCCGCGTTCGACTCCGCTAATCCTCAGCCGGTCGGCCTTCCTATCCTCGATCGCACCAACGTCATCGACGCAATCGCGAAACTCGCATCGAGCAAGGGCGCGCAAGTGCTGCCTTCGATGCTCGGCAAGCTGCGAATCCTGCAGTATGCGATTCCGACGACCGCCACCTTGAATATCCCGCGCTCGATGCAGGTACGGCGCAGCCTGACGCCGGTCACTCGATCAAAGGTTCAGGCCGCGGTGCAGATCGGTTTCTGCCGCAATTACACGGTCGAGCCGAATTTGCAAACGTCACTGCCGCCCGAGCACAAGCAGATGTTTGCGCAGGAGTGGCAGCTTTACACCACGCCGGTCGATACCACCACGCAGGCGGCATACAGCCTGTTTGCCGATCCGACGATGGAAGAAACCTGCCTGCTCACGTTCGCCGACGCTCAGACCGAAGGCTTGCGCCGCCAATCCATCAAGAAAGTGCCGCACACGACCTACCGCATGGAGCTGCTGCCCGCTGGCTTGCTTGTCCAACTCGGCGAGGCTCGCAATCTCTTTGACGACCGCTTCGGCATGCAATCGGGCTTGCC
>DASUGV010000253.1:0-2558 GCA_036273835.1 Rhodocyclaceae bacterium | reverse complement strand
CATCTTAATGGCTGTCGGCGTAGGACGATAGTCTGGTGCGGGCCTGGAACAAAAATCGCTACGCTGAAATGTGAACGAATGAGCGACGATTCAGGCGACTTTGGCTGTATTGCTAAATTGGGTAAATTTGTTACGGCGCTCCAGCAAAGTCGCAGTCTGCCGTAGATTAAAGAGCAGCAAGCGGCGCGGGGCCGAAATCCAAGGTCTCTTGATCACTTTGTCGGACGATGCCAATCATGCAATACATTCTCGATTACCTCATAGGCTATGCCAACACCGTTCTCGCCAAGTATCGCGACCCGTATCACGGCACGCCTTTGTTTTTCGATGGCTTCGACACTTTTACCGGCAAGCCTGTTACCTGGCGCAATATCGATGGCACAGATTGGGAGCCGTCCAACATTGCGTCGCAACAAAATCTGTTCCGCTTTTTTACAGCGCTGACCCATATCACCGGCGACGAGAAATACAAGCAAGCTGCCAAGGATGCGATTGCTTGGCACTTCCAGCATGCCGACCCGAGCGGTCTGCTCTGTTGGGGCGGCCATTCCTTTCTCGACATGAAAACGCTGAAACCGGTCGGGCCCGAAAACAAGAACATGGTGCATGAGCTCAAGCATCATTACCCTTTCTACGAATTGATGTACGACGTCAGTCCGAAGGGCACTTCCAGATTGATCAAAGCAGCCTGGAACACGCATATCTCGGATTGGGAAACGTTGGAACTCTCGCGCCATGGCGAATATGGCAAAGCGATGAACGAAGAGCGTTTCTGGGACAAATCCATGGATCACGATTTGCCGATCTTGCGCGAAGCCAAAGGGATGTCGTTCGTCAACATCGGCAACGATCTTATTTATGCTTCAGGCATGTTGTATCAATTGGCGGGTGACGAGAAAGCGTTCGAATGGGGCGAGTTCCTGGCGCATGAATATGTTCGTGCGCGGCATCCGGAAACGAAACTCGGCGTCTATCAATTCAATCGTCCGGTCAAGCGCGAAGAGGCACCGACCGACGAAGCACATCCGCAATTCACCTTCTCTTTCTACGGCGATCGTGCGCAACGCCAGTTCGGTTCCGAATACGGACCCATCGCACAAGAAGCCAATGTGCTTTTCAAGATGGACCCGGAGGCGCTCAACGGCCCCGAAGGCATCTACGGCGACAGCGCATTGGCGCAAATCACCATGGCGCGCCAGCTCGGCGCACGCGGCAAGAAGTTATTGGACTGGACGATAGAGGGACTTGAAGCGTGGGCCAAATATGCTTACGTGCCGGAAACGAATGAGGTCAAGCCCATGTTTGTTGACGGCAAGGATCTCACTGGTCACGTGTTCAAGCGCTTCGGTTTCTACGGCAAGAAGGGCCAGATATTCGAACGCAAGCCCATCAACACCATTGTCTTCCTGTCGTATGCAACGGCCTGGGCGGCCAGCGGCAGCAAGACACTGTGGCCTACCGTGTGTGCGATGGCGCGTAATTTTGGCCTCGGTGAATGGAATGCGTCCGACCCGCAATCGCCCAAGGTGAAGCTCGACACATCTGTTGGCGATGCACAATTGTTATTCGCCGTGCTCGAAGTGTACAAGGTCACGCAAGCGCAAGCGTATCTTGATCTGGCCAAGGCGCTTGGCGAAAGTCTCTTCCGCCAGCGCGCGCATCGCGGCGTGCTGGTGCCGAGCAAAAAACACATTTATTGCCGCTTCGATGATGCCGAGCCTCTTGCTCTGATGGCGTTGATCGCTACTTTGCAAGGCAAGGCCGATTTGGTTCCTGTCTTCCGTAGTCAAGGCGGTTACATTCATGGCGATGCGCTGATCGAAGGCAACAAGAAGAACATCAAGGACGTCAAGGATATCTATCAGCAGTTGGCGGCTTGATCTTCGCGGCTGACATTCGATTCGTTTGAACTTCGAAAGTGATCTAACGGAAATCGCGTGTCATTGGGGTGTTATTGCACCGTGTGGCAATAGCGGGTTGTCGGTCTGGTCGCTATGACATTCAAGAATGCTGTCCAATAGCCTCGCTCATCGCGGCGACGAGTCCGCGCAGCCGGCGTATAATTGTCGGACAATTTGAGAGACGAAGTTCCTGCTTTGCCGCGCAAGCCGTCATGCTTCTTCCAAGACTTCGGCTGACCGGCATCTCGAACCGCATTTTCCATTTGTCATATTCGAATTGTCGGCGCCGGTAGGAACCTGCCATATGAAAGCTGCAACCAGCGAAGAACGTTTCACTTTTCTCGACCTGCCTCGCGCAATCTGGTTTTTCCTTGCTGAAGAACGTTACGAGTACCTGCTGTTCATCGGCGTGCTCATCGTGGTGCTCAGCTACACCATGGTCCCTCCTTATCTCATTGGTCTCATTGCCAATTTTCTGATCGACTACGTCAAGCATACCGGCGCTAAGCCTTCGCCGGCGCCTTTGTTCTGGTTGATCGGTGTCCTGACGTTGAGCCAAGCTGCGGTCGCGCTGGTGCGATTGTCGAGTAAGCGTGTGCTGGGCAAACTCAGCTTGAATGCACGCTACCGCGCCAAGGTGTGGGGCTTCGAGCGGCT
>DASUGV010000252.1:0-2575 GCA_036273835.1 Rhodocyclaceae bacterium | reverse complement strand
ATATAAGCGCAATTCGTAGCCCTTGCCCAGCAAGCGCTCGATCACTTCGACAAGCGGACTCTCCCGCAGATCATCCGTTCCGGCTTTGAAGCTGAAACCAAGAATGCCTACCTTCTTGCTCCCCTTGTCGGTCACCATCTTTAGACCACGTTCGATCTGTAGTTCATTGCTCGGCAACAGCGCGTTCAATAGCGGCGCTTCGATGTCCAGCGAGCGGGCTTTGTAAGTTAGCGCGCGTACATCCTTCGGCAAACATGAACCGCCGAAAGCAAATCCAGGTGTCATATAGTACGGCGAGAGACTCAGCTTCGTATCTTTGCAGAAAATCTCCATGACTTTGTGACTATCGATGCCGACGCCTTTGCAGATATTGCCGATCTCATTCGCGAACGCTACCTTCGTCGCATGCCATACATTGTCCGCATACTTCACCATTTCGGCGGTTTCCACCTCCGTGCGTACGAGCGGCGCATCGAGCCCAGCATAAAGCGCGGCAAGAAGATCGCCACTGCGTGCATCCGTTTCACCAATGACCGTCTTGGGCGGATTGCGATAGTCATAGACGGCCGTGCCTTCGCGCAAGAACTCCGGGTTGTTGCATACGCCGAAATCCTTGCCAGCGGTCTTGCCAGAGCTTTCTTCAAGAATCGGAATCACCACATCACGCATCGTTCCCGGCAGCATCGTACTGCGCGCCACGACCACGTGAAACTCCGCCTTATCCCGAATCGCCGCACCGATCTGCTCGCACACGTTGCGCACATAATGCAGATCCAGACTTCCGTTCAGCTGGCTCGGCGTGCCTACGCACATCAATGAAATCTCTGAGGCGAACACTGCTTCGCGAACGTCGACGCTCGCCCGTAATTGGCCCGTGGCAACATGCTTCGCCACCATATCGCCGATGTCCTTCTCTACGATGGGCGAAACCCCGCTGTTGATCAGGTCTACTTTTGTCTGGTTCGGATCCACGCCTATCACCGTATGGCCGTCATCCGCCAAGCATCCCGCCGCAACGACACCGACATAACCCATGCCAAAGATACTTATCTTCATTGCATATTCCTGTTCTCGATGAACGCTACGGACAATTCTGTCGTACCGCGCCAACCTACTTTCGAATCGCTTTTCACAGTGCCTTCGACGACCAGCGTTGTGCAGGGCGTTTTTCTATCAAACGAAGATGACGTCCAGCCTAATGGTGGATCATCCTCGCCGTGGACCAACCGCGCATCGAGCCCTTGAGGCCAGACTAATTGCAGCGCTACCTCGGCACTGCGCACCGTGACACGGTCCGATTTGAGTTCCACATTACAAGCAGGCGCAAAATGCCAGAATATCTCCACGCGGTGCGCACCCGAGCCTTCCAATGCATCCACCACGCGCAACGAGCGCGTCGCGACGTCGTACGTCCACACGCGGCGATGCCGAACGCCTTGCGGCAAGCGCATATAGCCGTCGTGGCTACCCACCAGATAGCACGATGCGGCATCGTATTCGAAGCCTTCACACGTCGCAGCCGCGTGCTTCAGCCACAAAAAATTCCCACCGCTGACCGACTGATCGACGCCGTCCACACGCATAGTGTTGTGCGCTGATGTGCCCCGGAAGTAGTCGCGCCACATTTTGTCCGTGTGATAAGAATAAGTACCCGAATCGATCAGCAGTGGATGACCACCCGCAGACAACGTGAATGCCAGCGCGTCCGCGTGTCCGTGCGCCGCAATCGACAGATAGCCGAGCGGCGCCACATCCGCCACCACGCGCACTTCGCGCGCCGTCTCGAAGTCTCCACCGAGTATGTAATACCCGCCCTCTGTAAAAGCGCGGCGCACTGGTAGGTCGGTGCTTCCTACGTTCAACGTGTCGAATTCCTTCTCCACGTCATCGCCCAGCAACCAGCGCGTTTTCGCATCAAATCGGCCAGCCTTGCGCTTGAAATCGCCACGCTTGAACAATACTGCTCCTGTCGCTAGCAACGAGTGATACACGTCGAAATCCGGCTCACACGAAAACCTGACCATGACGGCATCATCGGCATCGCCAATGGAAGGCGCGTTACCCCCCGCATCCAATACCGAAGCAATGAACTCCAGCATTGTCTCGAGGCGCTTCCAATACGCGGAAGAAAATTCAACGCCATTTTCGCGACCAAACAGGCCGCACAATAGCATCATGTCCGCCACCTCATGCTGATACCACAATGCTTGCTCGCGATTCACGCCGTCGGACGCAATTTGCTTGAGCGCCTCTTCCTCAATCCCCGCATGTGCTAACGCCTTCCAACCAGTGCTTTGTGGCCACAATGGCCAGTTCAATGCGCCGATGAAAAGGCCCATGTATTCGCCAAACAAGTGATTGTTAGCGGAAGAAAATTTCGATAGATGTCCGGCAATAAAATGACAATGTTGATACACGGACTTCAACCAGAGTTGTCGAAACCGTTCGCCCTCTTCGCCATCGAAAATCGGCGCTGCGCTGCTGCCGTCCGCAGGCAGCAACAATTGCCACGCAATCGCCCAGTTCGTCAGACGCACGCCATGCTCCAGAGACGATGTCCAATGCGGTCCTAAGA
>DASUGV010000251.1:0-6487 GCA_036273835.1 Rhodocyclaceae bacterium | reverse complement strand
AGTTCGAACGATATACAACTGGAATCGAAGGGGGACGCATGATGTGCCGAGCATCGCATCACTGCGCTCGACGTAGCTTTATAGGCAATTCTATTTTTGGGATTGGGGGCACCAATG
The DNA here is from genome assembly GCA_036273835.1 of Rhodocyclaceae bacterium. Taxonomy (GTDB): domain Bacteria; phylum Pseudomonadota; class Gammaproteobacteria; order Burkholderiales; family Rhodocyclaceae; genus DASUGV01. The sequence goes on along the minus strand of DASUGV010000251.1, from coordinate 6,370 downwards.
ATGTAGGCGGACGCGCCACAAGCGGCGCGGTATCCATCGGTTGATTGGAAAGCTCTTCGGCATCTTGCTCCTGCTGCAGCATGGCGTCAGATGTTTTCTTGTTCATGACCACGATGCTGATTCGCCGATTGATCGGATTGAAGGGGTCGTTCTTGTCCAGCGGTATCATCGACGACATGCCGACGACCCGCACTATTTTCTTGTCATCCATGCCGCCCGCGATCAGTTCCCGGCGGCAAGCATTAGCGCGATTTGCGGACAATTCCCAGTTGGAAAAGCCGCTGGCACCTCCCGCATAATTTGAAGCATCGGTATGGCCGGATATGCTGATGTAATTATCGACGCGATTGAGCACTTGTCCGATGGCATGCAGCATGGTGCGTGTGTAGGGCTTGAGTTCTGCGCTGGCGTTATCGAACATCGGCCGATTCTGTCCATCGACAATCTGAATGCGCAGTCCCTCGGAAGTCAGATCGATCATGATCTGGTTTTTGAACTGCCTCAGTTCGGGACTTGCCTCTAAAACTGCTTCGATCTTGCTTTTTGCTTCTTGCAGCGTAGCGCGCTCAACTTGTTCTTGTTGTCGAATCGCCTCCTGCTTCTCGCTGTCCGTGATTTCGACCGAACTTCCCCTTTCGCCCGCTTCGTGGCCGATGGATGGTCCAGCTTCTTGCTGCGTGGGCGCCGTGACATGTACCTTGGTGGATTTCTTGGGATCCTTGTAGTCGCTTCTGGCTTCTTCCCCGACGGCCTTCGTCAGATCTTTGCCGCCGCCATTAATTGGCGACGTTGCAGCTCCGGCACCCGGGCCGCCCTGCATCGACATCTTGAGCGGCGACTGAAAATAATCGGCGATGCCTTTCAGATCCCCAGCCGCAGTTGAACCCAGCAACCACATCAGTAGAAAGAACGCCATCATCGCCGTCACGAAGTCGGCATAAGCGATCTTCCACGCGCCACCATGGTGTCCTCCACCACCTTTCTTAACACGTTTGATGACAATAGGGCGTTTGGTATCGTCGCTCATGTCCGGCTAGGCAGGTGGATTGAAATGTCTATAGCATATTCCGGACATGACATCCGCATTGCGGCCTGGCGGCAAATACTCCTTTCCAAAATGCCTCACTTGCCTTTCCTGGTTCTAATCTCGTCTTCTAGCTCCTTGAAGCCAGGGCGATCAGATGAATAGAGTACTTTGCGGCCGAATTCAACCGCCACCTGTGGCGCGTAGCCGCTCATGCTGGCGAGCAACACCACTTTCATGCATTGATAGATTTTTCCCGATTCTTCGGCCTTTTGTTCGAGTTGCCCCGCCAATGGCGAGACGAAACCATATGAAATCAGAATACCCAAAAAGGTACCTACGAGCGCACCACCGATCATCTTGCCCAGCACCGCCGGTGGCTCCCCCACCGAACCCATGACATTGACCACACCCATCACCGCCACCACGATGCCATATGCCGGTACCGCATCGGCCGTCTTGCTCATGATGTGCGCAGGCACGTGCGCTTCATGATGATGCGTCTCCAGTTCGACATCCATGAGATTTTCCAACTCAAACGCATTGAGGTTGCCACCCACCATCATGCGCAGATAGTCCGTAAGAAATTCGACAGCGTGATGGTCGGATTGAAAATTGGGGTATTTGGAAAAGATCGGACTAGTGTCGGGGCTATCGATGTCGCTTTCGATGGACATCAATCCTTCTTTGCGCACCTTCGACAGAATCTCGAACAGCATCGCCAATAAGTTGACGTAGAGCGTCTTGTTGTATTTGGAACCCTTCAATACAGTCGGCACGGTAGCGACTGTGGATTTGACTCCCTTGCTGCTATTGCCCGCGATGAATCCGCCAATCGTAAGCCCGACGATGGCGATGTATTCAGGCGGCACCCATAGCGCCGCCAGGCTACCGTGAAAAGCATAGGTGCCCAGCGCGGCCACCAGGATAAGGACGTAGCCAACAATCAAGTACATTGATCAGATTCCGTTGAATACCTGGCTTTGCCAAGCTTGTCGCATTCCCTTATGGGTATCGGCACCGTCTGCGGAAACTTAAGAAACACACCGGGAGCGCCATCTGCCGTTATTGGCAAAAAAAACCGCCAGGGGCACTGGCGGTTCGGAGCTCCTTGCTGAGCGAGGAGAGGTCAGTCGGAGGACAACACAAAACAATTCAAACAGCCATGAGAACGGGCTCGTAATGCGCACGCTTGCCTTTACCCGCGCGCGCGGGGACATTGCACAATCCACACACGTAGTCATGTGTCGGATCATATGCGTGCGCAACGAAACCACCTCCACATGTTGTGCAGGGAGCCAGTTGCAGCATCTTGGCATCAAAGAAGCGGACGAGCGTCCAAGCGCGCGTCAAACTCAGCACTTGATCCAGATCGTTTGCCTCGACGTATTCGAGGTACAACCTAAAGGCTTTCAACGTGGCATCCAGACCAGTCAGGCCGGCGTTCCGGGTAAAAAATTCGCGGAACGACATGAACAATGATGAATGCATATTTTGCTGCCACGGAATGAACCAGTCGGTGGAAAATGGCAGCATGCCTTTGGGCGGAGATTCCAAACGAATCTCCTTATAAAGTTTGAGCAAGCGTTCGCGGGACAAGCCCGTTTCGGATTCCAGCATTTGCATACGCGCGCCCAGTTCGATCATATCCATCGCACGTTGCGTCTCTTTTGCATCCAGCACTAGACTTTTCATACGCATGATCGGCTCCGTGCTAAGCAAGATGTTCGACTGAGTGGGATGCCGCAAGAATCGTGGCATGAATACGCGAAGCAACATTGTCGCGCTCGTGGTTGCTGAGCAAATCCACCAGCAGGGCGTCGTCGAAACGGAAGCAGCACAGCAGCATGTCATTCGACGCCATGCGCAGTATCTGACTGGGTGAAAGATTGATTATGACATCGGCAATATCTTCGCCAACGCCTAATTTGAACATCGCACTCTCGCGATCGGTTCTCAACATCTGTTGAGCGAGCATCAAATAGGCTAAATTAAGCTCCTTGATCTCACCACTCATATTCGTATTTTTCATCGTCGATCTCCGGTGTAGCAGTCAGTCCGCGAATCGGGGCTGTATGGGATTGGAGTGTGCCCATGCGGGTGACAATATCCAATGAGGGTACGGACGAAAAAAATGTAGCAATCGGAAGAACGGCCATGTAGGAAAAATGCCTACACGGGTATTTCCTGAGTCGCCTAAAGAGGACAGCGGAGAAAATGAAATATCAATATATTTAAGTGGTTACAACAACAATTTGATCTTTTTTCAGGAAATATTTAACGGTCTTATGGTGAATGTCGTCGACAATCAGGACGACATGACAATCAGAAAAAACATCACGCGTTTTATGCTCCTTCGACACGTACGGGGCGCAATTGAGCCGATGCAACGCAATTTCTCCCCGCCTGCTTGGCCATGTACAAACCCTGGTCGGCGCGTTTGATCAACGTATCGGGATCGGTATTCGGGGCATCGCGCGTCGCAACGCCAATGCTCAATGTCACTTTCAACTGTACGACGCCACACAAAATTTCCGCGCGCTGCACCGCCTGCTTTACTCGCTCCGCGCAAGCCATTGCAGCCTCCAGCGCAGTGTCAGGACACATGATCAGAAATTCATCGCCGCCGGTGCGCGCCACAACGTCATGCGCGCGCAGTCCCGAGCGAATCGCAGCAGCCACCTGACGCAACACGGAATCTCCGACATCATGGCCATACGTATCGTTCACAGCCTTGAATTTATCGATATCGACCATCACGCAGGACAGCGGCCGCTTGCTGCGAGAACTGGCCACCCACTCCTGCATCAAGCGATCGGTGAAGTAGCGACGATTGGGAAAACCCGTCAGCGAATCTGTCAAAGCCACGTCATGCAAACGACGATTGCTTACCGCGAGCTCCGCCGCAAAATGACGGATTTCTTCGCGATCATTTTCGATTTCGTGATGCAGTGAAGTCAAGCGTTTGCCAGCTCTGACGCGCGCCAACAGCAAGCGCGAATTGACTGGCTTGGATATGACATCGTCAATACCCGATTCGAACGCATGAATCAACGCATCTTCATCTGCACGCTCATTCATCGCAAGGACATAAATGCTGCGACCGATACGTGTCTTGCGTAGGGTCCGCACCAATTCGTCTCCTTTGATGTCGGGCAGACTAGATGCCACCAGCATCATATCGGGCTGAAAATCCAGCGCCAATTCCGTCGCCATGAAACCATCTTTGGCTTCAGCTACCTCATAACCGGCCTCAAGCAACGCCGCTTTGATGGCATCGCGCGCCGCGGCGTCGCTCTCGGCAACGAGTACGCGCAAGGGAGGCGCTGTCTCGCTAATTTGTTTTTGGACGGTGGCCGCTGCCGGTACGGCGATGGCAGGCGGTTCGGGCTTAAGCTCGGGTTCAGCTTTCGCGACAGATGCAGTTGGCTCGACTGCTTGTTTGCTGAGACTTTCGAACGGCGGCAGTTGTTCGGCATGCACATTCAGCAACGCCCCCCACTCCATCCACTCGCGCACGACAGCGTCGCACAATGGATTCATCGTTTCTTCGTCGAATGACAAGCGGGAGCCCAATGCCAACACCTGCCGCATCATTGCCGGCCGCGATGCTTCGGGCGATAGGCATAAGTTCCCCATTTTCATCGCTATCGACAATGACTGCGTCATGACGTATTCGCGCGAGCCCTCCGGAAAATCGTCTGCTATTTCGCGATTGGCGTGATAGGCAGCATCAGTAAAGACACGCGGTAGCCCCCAATCCGCCAGCATGCCAGCCCCCAACTCGGCGTGATTCATGGCGAAAGCGCGTTCTTCCATTTCCAGCAACTCAGCCGGATTCTTCGAACGTGCGTCCGACAATATCTGCGAATAATCTTTCGGATACAGCGTGGCCAAAGCCAGCTCGCCAACACGCGCCAGCAGTCCGAGGCAATAGGTTTCATCCGGTGCGGCGGCGCGAGTACGCTGACTGAGTGCTTGCGTGGTGACGGCCATGACCAGCGAACAGGACCAGTAACGCCCGTAGTCGAATTCGGTACATGCGCCGCTGCGATAGTTGGTTAGCAGCGAAAAGCCCAATGCCATTGTGCGTACCGCGGGCATACCCAGCACCGTCAATGCATCGTGCACCGAAGCAATCGGACGACGCCCAAAACCGAGAACTCCATTGGCGGCCTTGATGAGTCGTCCCACGAAGGCAGGATCCGTGCGGATAACGCTTGCCAGCTGGGGCATCGATACATCGTCCTGCTGAATCAAACGCATGACGGCGAGCGCGATTCCTTTCGGCGATGGCAAATCACCGGAAGCTTTCAATTGTTCGAATTTCGTCACGTCGAGCGGTGGCGGCATGATTTTTTACTCTAGGCATTCACTCTCTTGCCGAATCGCAGCGCACACCAAAGCAACGCCATCGCGTCCGGCAGCCAAGCATGGCGAGAAAATTTCGTTTTGGCTCCCTAGAACCACGCAAGCATGATGGTCCCTTTAAAAACTACGGCTCCGGCGCGCCGAGCTTGAAGGTATTTATTACATGCAACAAAAAAGCATTCAAAAGCAGGCGGCCAAAGACAGCCCCGCATTGCGGATCACCCACGAAGGAGCGCAATATTCATGGGTAAAAATGATTTCGCCTCAGCATCACAAAACAACTCATGAACTTCTGTTCCAAATGTAGCGCCAGGGTTTCACTACAAATTCCCGCAGGTGACAATCTGCCCCGCTTCGTATGCGAAAACTGCGGCGAGATTCACTATCAGAATCCCAAAGTCGTAGTCGGCGCGCTGGCCACTTGGGAAGATCGAATACTGTTATGCAAACGGGCTATCGAACCACGCCGCGGCATGTGGACGCTGCCGGCTGGCTTCATGGAAAATGCGGAAACCACCGGGCAAGCTGCGCTGCGAGAAACTTTGGAAGAAGCCAGCGCGCGTATTGAACTTATCGACGCCTATACGCTGGTCAATGTTCCGCATATCAGTCAGGTACATATTTTTTATCGCGCCAAGCTTCTCGACGCCGATTTTGCTGCGGGTGTCGAGTCCCTTGAAGTTGGATTGTTCGGGGAAAACGAAATCCCTTGGCAAGATATTGCTTTTCGTTCCGTCATCCTCACGCTCAAGCATTTTTTTGCCGATCGCCACATCGATCTATTCAAATTTCGCGTCGTTGATTTACCGCATCCCTCGCAAGCATGAGCGGTACGCGAATAGGAATCTCCGTGTCACATCAAGCGTGGGTTGGCTGCCGGCAGACGGTAATCGTAAACCTTCCAAGCTCAATAAGCGTTTTAAACCAGACACGGCTTGTGTAAAGGCCGCATAATTGAAAAAATAAGCGATATAT
>DASUGV010000250.1:0-2527 GCA_036273835.1 Rhodocyclaceae bacterium | reverse complement strand
GCTGGCTCTTTGCCAGGCGTTGCATCTGCACGATCGTGGGCCAATGAAAGCTAACTGTAGGCTTATCGGCACCCGAAATTAAAAGTTGAGCCAGATCAAGGCGATCTAGAACTCTGCTGAATGCGATGTGAAAACAAAAACGGCACACCAAGTGTGCCGTCCGAAGAAACATGTCTAACCGATTTTGTATCTATTTTTTGACGAACAGTCCCTGCTGGCTGGAAAAATAAGCGGCCAGATCTTCCATATCCTGTTTGGTCAACGTGGCAACCATACCCTTCATGACTTCGTTCTTGCGCGTGCCGTTCTTGTATGAAGCCAGTGCATGAACGATGTAATCTTCATTCTGTCCCGCTAGTCGCGGAAAAGTCGGTACAACACTATTGCCATCGGCATTATGGCAAGCGGCACACACCGTCGATTTTTCCTTACCGCGATCAGGATCGCCCGAAGCGAAAGCGACATTCGTTGCAGACAGCGTCAGTATTAAAGCAGCATAGGGAATATTGCGTCTCATAAGTCTTTTCCTATTTTCCTTCTGAATAATAGGCAGCGATGTCGGCCATATCTTGATCGGACAAGGCCGTTGCAATGGCATGCATGGTGGTATTGGTGCGCTCACCGGACTTGTATGCACTCAACGCAGCGACGATGTAAGCGGCATGTTGTCCGCCTAGCTTGGGTACCGAATAGACCTCCGGAAAGGAGGCACGGTAACCGGGGATGCCATGACAACCGATGCACATCGAAATCTTTTTTGCGGCGAGCTGGGGTCGCCCTTCGGCCGCCTGGACGGCGGACACAACGAACCCCAAACCGGCTACTAGCAGCACAGCCTTTATTTTCATGACGCCTCTCTATTGGGAACAAATGGGTCGCGACAGTGGTGCTTCCGGCGATGCCTCGACTGCCCGCACTTATCGCTCGACTTTGCGGATTCTACAGGCGCTTGCCCAAGCTTTAAAATTGTTTTATGCACAAACATCACGCTTTATGTAATCCGCTATTTCAGGATATGCCGCGCCCAGAACAGCGCGGTAATCGTTTTCGCATCAGTGATGCGGCCATCGAACACAGCCGCTTCCGCATCATCGAGACTCATCTCGACGAGTTCCAGAAACTCTCCCTCATCCAGACGTTGCATGCCCCTGTTTAAATTGCGCGCAAAGAAGATTTCGATGCGCTCGTTGGAATAACCGATGCAGGGATGCATTGCACCTAAATGTTGCCACTCGCCACCGCTATAACCTGTCTCTTCCAGCAACTCGCGTTGCGCGCACGCGAGTAAAGTTTCTTGCGCATCGAGCTTGCCGGCAGGCAATTCGATGAAGCTGCGGCCGACTGGATAGCGAAATTGCCGTTCGAAAATGAGCACACGGGGTTTGATCTCCGCCACGATGACACAGGCGCCCGGATGACGAACGAATTCGCGCCACGACTCGCTGCCATCCGGCAACCGCACACGATCGCGATAAACTTTGAGCAAGCGTCCATCGAACACCTGCTCTCCGTCGATACGCGCTTCGCTCAAACTATCGTCCGCCTGCTTCGTCTCGGATTGCATAGGTACTCAATCAGATTGAATTGCGCAAAATTGCCACGCACAACTGCATCAACCCGTTAGGAAAGAGACCCAACACGGCAAGCGCAAGCACATTGGATGACAGAACGAAACGCACACCGACTGTCGTACGCAGCGGAGCAATGTCGGTTGGCTCATCGAAGTACATGATCTTGACGATGCGCAAGTAATAGTAAGCGCCGACGAGGGACATCATGACCGCCAGCACCGCCACCCACCAGTATCCGGCGGTGATGACGGACTGCAAAACGAAAAATTTGGAGAAGAAACCGACGAAGAATGGCAGCCCTGCCATCGAGAACATGACAACGGCCATCATCGCGGCCCACCAGCTGCTGCGCTTGTTCAGACCCTTGAAGTCATCGATATTCTCGCTCTCGAAACCCGCGCGCGACATCAGCAGCATGATGCCGAAAGCCGCCATGGTTGAAATCACATACACGATCGCGTAGAACATGGCAGATGCATACGCGTTGTAAACAAAATTGCGCTCGCCGCCAACGACGCCGGTCATCAAACCCAACAACATGAAACCCATATGCGATATAGCCGAATAAGCCAGCATGCGCTTGAGATTGCTCTGCGCGATCGCCGCGAGGTTTCCTAGAACAATCGAAGCGACAGATAAGAACATCAGCATCTTCTGCCATTGATCGGCCAGATCCCACATGCCGATTGCCAATAGGCGATAAGCCATGGAAAAAGCGGCCAGCTTGGGTGCCGAACTGACCAGCAAGGTCACCGCCGTCGGCGCACCTTCATAGACATCGGGAATCCACATATGGAAAGGCACGACACCGAGCTTGAAAGCCACGCCGGACACGACGAATACCAAACCGAAAAGCAACACAGTCAGATTGGCCTGATGTTCGAACAGCGCACGGCCCACATCGTAGATCGATAGCGTACCGGTCGCGCCGTACACCATCGAAATACCGTACAGCA
>DASUGV010000249.1:0-4368 GCA_036273835.1 Rhodocyclaceae bacterium | reverse complement strand
AAACCGCCGCAACGTCTCGGCGCGCTGCTGCTCGTGCTCTGCGCGATCGCGGCTGTCTTCGATCGCATGGATTTCATGTGCGCCTGGCTGGTCGCGTGGTGGTTCTGCCTGGGCGTATTGCTCGGTTCGCAAGCAAATCGGTGGATGCATGTGCTCACCGGCGGCGACTGGGGTCGCGCGCTGCAGCCCGCAAGCCGCTTCGCCGCTTCGCGCGTGACATGGCTGCTGTTGCTTCACCTTCCATTGTTACTGGGTGCGAGCACGCTTTATCCCTGGGCACATGCAAACTGGATAGCGGATATCGCGCATCCTGGTTTCAAGACTGTGTGGCTATCGAAGCCGTTTTTTACCCTGCGTGCCGTTTGCTATCTGTTTGTATGGTGGTGGCTTGCGCGTCTCGGTGCGCGCCGGACATTGCGCAAAGGACTCGCGGCAGTGGCAATGATCGTGTACGGCATCGTGCTCAGTCTGGCGGCCATCGATGGGCTTGCGTCGCTCATGCCGCATTGGTATTCGTCAGCGTTCGGGCTGGTCGTTGCAATGGGCCAGTTCTTCGCCGGCACGGCGTTCGCCATATGGTTCGCATGCCGCGAAGGCAAGGCGGGCGACAGGCCGGCGGATCGCCCGCCCATCTCGCGCGATCTGGGCAATCTCCTGATGATGTACGTCATGCTGTGGGCATATATGGCGTTCACGCAATTTCAGATTATCTGGGCGGAGAACTTGCCGTCCGAGATCGCCTGGTACGTGCCGCGTTTGCAAACGAACTGGGTGTGGGCCGGCTGGTTTCTCATCGTGGTGCATTTCTTCATGCCGCAAGTGCTATTACTGTTTCGCGGCATCAAGGACGATCCCCGCCGTCTTGCCGGCCTGGCGCTTGTCATGCTCATCTCGCACGAGATCGATGTGATGTGGCTGGTATTGCCGTCGGTTACGCCGCACAGCGCCGTGGCTATCGCGCTGGCCGTGTTGGCGAGTCTGGGCATGAGCTTGTTGTTGTGGGGCGATGTGCCTCGACGCTCGGCATCGGTCGATGAAAGACGAGCAAGCACGCCGCTACGCAGTGAGGGAACGGAGGCGGCGCATGCCTGACCGCGAAATCGATACGCGAGGTGTCGTCATCGGCGGCAGCGGCATACTCGCCGCCGTGGTCGTGGCGATTCTAGCAACATTCCTTTTGTTAGCATATTGGCATATCAGCGCACGAGGAGGCAGCGGCGCGTCGCTCGATGCGCCCATCGCGGGCGCGAATCTGGAAGAGGCGCCGCAGCCAGCGCTCGAGACTTATCTCGAAAGCAAGCGCCGTCAGCTCGACGCTTACGGTTGGGTCGACGCGCAGCATCGCATCGCGCATATTCCGATCGATGCGGCCATGCAATTGCTGGTGGAGCGCTCGCGCAATACGAACTCAAACAATGCAAGCAAGCCTGCTACACGAAGGAGCGCACGGCCATGATGGCATTTGTCCGCCGCGCTCTTCATCTGGCTGCGCTGCTTCTAGTGCCGATGAGCAGCGTCGTTCATGCGCAGTTACGCATACCGCAGGCGCCGCCGCAAACGGAGTACGTTCAACGTCTGGGCAATGTCTTGCCGCTCGATCTTCGTTTTGTCGATGCGCGCGGACAGGAGGCAACGCTGCGGCACTTCTTCGGCGGTCCACCCGTCGTGCTGATTCTGGGCTACTACCAATGCCAGCAGTTGTGCGGCACGTTGATGCAGAGTGTGATCGAAAGTCTCGTCGCCAGTGGATTGCCGGAAAATGCCTACCGCATTGTTGCGATCAGCATCGATCCTCACGAAACTTTTGCGCTCGCCGCGCGCAAGCAGCAAAGCTATCTCGCGCAGGCGCCGCACGGCCGACAACCGGATCTGCATTTGCTGACAGGAGACGCGCACGCCACACGGACGATCGCCGCGGCGACGGGTTTCGCCTATGTCGAAGATCAGCGGCAAAACGAGGCGAGTCCACCGCAATACATTCATCCGGCCGGCTTCGTAATCGCCGCGCCCGATGGCCGCATTTCGCGTTATCTGCTCGGCGTGCGTTTCAATCCGCGCGACTTGCGGCTGGCGTTGGCCGACGCTTCGCATGGCCGGGTCGGCACGCTTGCCGATCACCTGTTGCTGCTCTGCGCGCACTTCGATCCGCAAGCGGGCCGCTACAATGTCGACGTCATGAACGGCCTGAGAATACTGTGCGCCGGTATTCTCGCGTTGCTCTGCATATTCATATGGCATCATCGCAAAGTTGCGAAACATGGCGCGAGGCTGCAATGAACGATACGGCCCCTTACGCCGCCACCGATGCCGGCAGTCAGGCTTTTCAACTGCTCGCTCAAAGCGCATCGGCATTTGGCAATCAAACCGATCGCATGTTTCTTGCGATGCTGTTGTTATGCGGCTGCGTGGCCCTCGCGCTGGTGGTTGTCATCGTTTATTTTTCGATCCGCTATCGCAGCGGATCGAAAGCCGACCGCAGCAATCCGCCGGATGGCGCACGCGGTCTCGAAGCGATATGGACGGCAACGCCTCTGCTGCTCTTCGTGTGCATTTTCGTGTGGGCCGCGCGTGGATACGTGCAGCTCTACCGGCCCCCGGATAATGCCATGACCATATTCGTGGTCGCCAAGCAGTGGATGTGGAAATTGCAGCATCGCAATGGCCGCCGCGAGATCAATGAATTGCACCTGCCGCTAGGACAACCAGTGCGATTGGTGATGACTTCGCAGGACGTGATCCATAGCCTGTTTTTGCCGGCCTTCCGTATCAAGCAGGACGTGGTACCGGGCCGTTACACAAGCATCTGGGTCACGCCGGATCGCACAGGAGACTTCCGCCTGATGTGCTCAGAATTCTGCGGCAGCGACCATGCCGGCATGCTCGGTCGCGTGATCGTCATGAAACCGGCCGAGTTCACGCGGTGGCTCGATGCCGGTGCGCAGGAGCCGGGCTTGGCGGCGCAAGGTTTCGCGTTATTCCGTCAGCATGGATGCAGCGGCTGCCACGATAGCAGCAACGGCAGCTCTACGGTACGCGCCCCCGATCTCAACGGCCTGCTGGGCCGCAGTGTTCATTTGCAGGACGGCCGTACGGTGATCGCGGACGATGTCTACGTGCGCGACTCGATCCTGCTTCCAAGCAAAGATGTCGTCGCCGGCTACGCACCTGTCATGCCGTCTTTTGCGGGGCAATTGAGCGAGGACGATATCTTTGCGCTGATCGCTTATCTGCGCTCGACCACCGAACGAGGTTCCGATGTCCAACTATCTCAATGACGGCTATTCGCTGAAATCCTGGTTGCTTACGCACGATCACAAGCGCATCGCCATCTTATACGCCATTGGCATAACCACCTTCTTCTTCATTGGCGGCGCGGCGGCGACGCTGATCCGGCTGGAGCTGGCGACGCCGGCAGCGGACGTGGTTTCCAATGACGGTTACAACAAGCTGTTCACGGCTCATGGCGTCATCATGGTCTGGCTATTCCTGATTCCATCGATCCCTTCTGTTCTGGGTAATTTTCTCATTCCGCTGATGATCGGCGCGCGCGACCTGGCGTTTCCGCGACTCAATCTGCTGAGTTGGTATCTCTATATGCTCGGTGGCATCGTCACCATCGTGGCGCTGATCGCCGGTGGCGTCGATACGGGCTGGACCTTCTACACACCGTATTCGACGATGTTTTCCAACTCGAACGTGGTCATCACGCTGGTTGGCGTCTTCATCACCGGCTTCTCGTCCATTCTGACCGGCCTCAACTTCATCGTCACCATTCATACGCTGCGTGCGCCGGGATTGACGTGGTTCCGGTTGCCGTTGTTCGTCTGGGCAATTTATGCCACAAGCATCATACTGGTGTTGGCGACGCCGGTGCTTGCCGTGACCACATTGCTGCTGGTCGTGGAGCGGCTTTTTCAGGTCGGAATTTTCGATCCTGCGCTCGGCGGCGATCCGCTGCTGTTCCAGCATCTGTTCTGGTTCTACTCGCATCCCGCCGTCTACATCATGATTTTGCCGGCGATGGGCGTCGCCAGCGAGATCATTCCCTGCTTTGCGCGCAAGCGCGTGTTCGGCTATCGCTTCATGGCTTATGCGATTCTCGCCATTGCCGCAGTCGGTTTTCTCGTGTGGGGCCATCACATGTTCGTCAGCGGGCAATCCATGGCGGCAAGCATGGCGTTTTCCCTGCTGAGTTTCATCGTCGCGATTCCCTCGGCGATCAAAGTCTTCAACTGGACCGCGACGTTATACAAGGGGTCGATTTCATTCGACACGCCGATGCTGTACGCGTTCGGCTTCATCGGCCTGTTCACCATCGGCGGCCTGACGGGCCTGTTCGTGGCATCGCTGGGAATCGATGTGCACGTC
>DASUGV010000248.1:0-3031 GCA_036273835.1 Rhodocyclaceae bacterium | reverse complement strand
ATCGGGCAGCCGATGCGAACAAGACATCCACCGCCGGACGATGATAGCTATTGGAGATTTCCTGGGACAATTCGCACACGTATGACCCAGCTACCCGCTTGACCAGCAAATGCGAATGGCCCGGAGCAATATAAGCGGTGCCGTGCTTGATGCGCTCGCCGTGCTCGGCCTGCTTGACGTGTATCGGGCATTGGTCGTCCAATCGTTTGGCAAACGGGCCTGTGAACATTTCAGGCATATGCTGCACGACGAGAATTCCGGGTATGTTTGCAGGCAAGTGCATGAGCACTTCCTTGATAGCTTCGGTTCCGCCGGTCGAAGCGCCAATCAGGATCAGCTTGTCTTTTAGCGTTCGCTCGTCCAGTAAGACGGTGTTGGACAGGCGTTTGTTGTCGACGACGGATGTTCTCGGCCGTCCGAGCACCCACGACTTTGCTGCCTGCGCAGCACGAATCTTTTCGCATAGTTCATTGGCATAAGCACGCATACCGCATATCGGATCGATTTTGGGTTTGGCGACAAAATCGATGGCACCCAGCTCCAATGCCCGCAGCGTAGTATTCGAGCCTCGTGCCGTATGAGTTGAAATCATCACTACGGGCATCGGCTGGTTGCGCATGATTTGCTCAAGAAAATCCAGCCCATTCATGCCGGGCATTTCGACATCCAGCGTCATGACATCTGGATTAAATCGCTTGATCGCGTCGCCTGCCCGCGCCGCGTCTTCTACGGCAGCCACCACGCACATATCGGGCGCGGCGTTGATGATCTCCGAAAGCACACCTCGTATCAAAGCAGAGTCGTCAACGACTAGCACCTTGATCGTCATGTCGCCGCTCCGGGGCGCTCATCGGTATTCGCTCGAACATAGACTGTTCGGCCTATGGACTTTACCAATTTGGCCGCATGCAGAAAGCTCTCCGAATGTCCTGCAAACAGCAAGCCCTCCGGGCGCAATAGCGGTACGAAACGCTCCAGAATTCTGTATTGCGTTGGCTTGTCGAAATAGATCATCACGTTACGGCAGAATATGGCATCGAGCGGCCCCTGCAATCCCCAACCGCTTTCCAACAAGTTGATGCGCCGAAAAGTAACCAATCGTTGCAATTCGCGCCGTACGCTGACGCGCCCATCGACGAGAGGTATAAAAAACTGCCGGACTCGCTCGGCATCCAAATGCTCGACACGATCTCTGCCGTAGACACCGCTTTGTCCGTGCGCAAGTACATTGGTATCCAGATCGGAGGCGATGATCTGCACGGGCGGCGTCGCGCTGCCAAATACTTCGCAAGCGGTAATCGCCAGTGAATAGGCTTCCTCGCCGGTGGATGCCGCAGAGCACCATATCTTGATGACGCGCCGGTCACCAAGCTTACGTAAATGGTCCGCCAAGATGTCGAAATGATGCGCTTCGCGGAAGAATGAAGTGAGATTAGTGGTGAGCGCATTGACGAAAGCTTCCCATTCGCCAACATCGTGTCCGTTCTCCAGATCATCGAGATAGTCGCTGAAACGCTTGAATCCCTTAGTGCGCAGACGACGCGCGAGGCGGCTATACACCATATCCTGCTTGCTGGTAGAAAGCGAGATACCGGCTTTTTTGTAGATCAGCTTGGTTACACGCTCGAAGTCCGCCACCGTAAACTCGAATTCGCGTGTCCCCGTATCAATGCGCTGCAACGATTCCAATATTTTTTCATGGATGCTGGATGGATCAGCCATCGCGGAAACCGGATTGTTTTTTATTGTCATCTTGTTGATCGTCGCTCTGATGTTTTGCTCGGTGCACTGCTTGCTTCATCCAACGCCATGTCAACTCTTTATGGGTACTGCGCGACCACTTAAGCTGCGCGGTACGACTCTAGGCTGCATCTCCGGCCAGCGCCTGCGCAAGCTGCATCAACACCGACGACTCTTCATCGGGCAAGCTCAAGCATTTGAGCGTGAGTTCGCGTGATATGTTGCTCAGGCGCCAGGACACTTCATTCAGAACACAAAAAGCTTCGAAGCGAGATTCCACCAATTCCTGTTGGCTCAGCTGTGCGCCGATATCCGCCAACCCCATGATGCCGGTACTGGTAAAAGCGCGTTGCACACGCACAAAACGTTGAAACGATTCGGTGATGGCCGTGCGTGCCAAAGCAGAAAAAGATTGCACCCGCGGCGATATCTCGTCATGAATATTGAGTACCGTCGCGGTGCGAAGAAATACCTGATGTACTTTGTCCGTCACATCGGCGCTCACCGCTTCGGGCGTTTCCTTATTCTCTTTAGCGCATTCACCAACCAAATCAGCGAGCACATTGACGATTCCGGGCTCATACTCACCTGGCATAATTTTCAGCGCGATGTCGACACGGCGCATGGCGGAAGGCCGCAGAACGATCGCAGCCAGCATTTCGGCAAGCGCAAGCAAACGTCCTGCGGGTGAAATGGATTGACCTTGCAGACATCTCGGGTAGCCGAACCCGTCCAGCCGCTCATGGTGCTCCAGAATTCCGCGCTGCACGGCGGTATCGAAGCCCGCGATCTCACGAGCCAGGGCCGCACCGATGATCGGATGTGCGGAGTAGGACATCCATTCCTTTGGTGCCAATGTGTGTTCGCTGCGTACAAAAGCGGGATCGATGTATAACTCGCCCACGTCGTGGAAAATACCGCCCAGGCCGACACTCACCAGCAATTTCGGATCGTTGTAACGATAGGCGTTTGCCATTCCCATCGCCAGCAATGAAACCAGCACATAGTGGCGGCACGATTCTTCGCTCTGCGCATTGACGACCGCCAACAAGGTCAATGCCTGACTGGTGAAATTCATTTCCTTCAGCATGCCGAGCGGCGTTACGCGGCCATGCGACCAGTTGCATATTTTGCGCAGCAATGGCAGCTCGTCCATCAAGCGTTGCCCTTCTTGTACCATGCCGGCACCGAGATCGGGCAGATTGCTTGCCGACAGGCTCGTTTCAATGGGCTTGAGAAGCTTGTGATTCACGACCCGCTCATACATCTGGGCGGAGACACGTGTCCCGCG
>DASUGV010000247.1:0-2518 GCA_036273835.1 Rhodocyclaceae bacterium | reverse complement strand
GAAACGTACCATAGAGCACTGAGCGCTTTTACGCTAAAGCAAGGGGGCACGTCAACCGGTGGGGTGCAGATAATGAATGCTGCTTGTGGCAAGTTTTAACAAAACGGAGGTCGATATGGCACTTGGCAAGCAACGGCATCTGCAAATTCGGCACACAGGTTGCTAGTAACTCGCTTGTATCGTGCCGATCCGACCATACGTAATGCATCACGGTCGATCTGCAAGATGCGTGGAATAGTATAGGGAAAGTGTAGAAGCTCAATCTTGAAGTCTCGGTCGAAGCGATTAGAATGGATCGCATGGCAACACGTAGGCAACAGGACGCGGTACTGGAGGCGGAGCGCACTAAGTTGCAGCCGCCAAAGTTGTACAAGGTGATCCTACTTAACGACGACTACACACCCATGGATTTTGTGGTGTTGGTCTTACAGAAATTCTTTGCGATGGATCAGGAACAGGCGACATTGGTGATGCTCCAAGTTCATCGCAACGGAAAGGGCGTGTGCGGTGTTTTCTCGCGAGACATTGCCGCGACGAAAGTTGAACAGGTTAGTAGCTACGCTCACCAGCACCAGCATCCGCTGGTCTGTGTGATGGAGGAAGATTAAATGATCGCGCAAGAGCTTGAAGTCAGTTTGCATATGGCTTTCGTCGAGGCCAGGCAAAAGCGGCATGAGTTCATCACCGTCGAGCACTTGCTGCTCGCGTTGCTGGACAACCCTTCTGCTGCCGAGGTATTGCGTGCCTGCGCGGTCAACATCGATGAGTTGCGGCGCGAACTCCACACGTTCATCGGCGAACACACACCGACCGTTTCCGGATCGGACGATATCGATACACAACCTACGCTGGGTTTTCAGCGCGTGATCCAGCGCGCCATTCTGCACGTGCAGTCGTCTGGCAAAAAAGAAGTGACGGGTGCCAACGTGCTGGTGGCCATCTTTGGCGAGAAAGACTCGCACGCGGTGTACTTCTTGCAACGCCAAGGCATCACGCGCCTCGATGTCGTCAATTTTATTTCTCACGGCATCACCAAAGCGCCACAACAACAAACAGGTAGTGTTTCGCATAAGCCGAGCGAGCCCGAGCAAGGCGAGTCGTCGGATGCTGACAACGCGGCCGGAGCCGGCGGCGCGCTCGAAAGTTTCACGCAGAATCTCAACCAACAAGCACTTGTCGGCAAGATCGATCCGCTCATTGGCCGCGATAAAGAATTGGAACGCGTTATTCAGACATTATGCCGCCGTCGTAAAAATAATCCCTTGCTAGTCGGCGAAGCCGGTGTTGGCAAAACAGCGATCGCCGAAGGCTTGGCTCGACGCATCGTCGAAGGCCGCGTGCCCGAGATTCTGGAAAGTGCGCAAGTGTTTTCGCTCGACATGGGTGCGTTGCTGGCAGGTACCAAGTACCGAGGCGATTTCGAGCAACGCCTCAAAGCCGTGCTCAAGCAATTGCTGGAGCATCAGAATGCGATCCTGTTCATTGACGAGATTCACACATTGATCGGTGCCGGTGCCGCGTCCGGCGGCACGCTCGACGCATCCAACCTGCTCAAGCCCGCGCTGTCGAGCGGCCAGTTGAAATGCATCGGCGCAACGACGTATGCCGAATTCCGCAACATCTTCGAAAAAGATCATGCGCTGTCCCGCCGCTTTCAAAAAATCGATGTGATCGAGCCTTCGGTTTCCGAAACCATCGAGATTCTCAAAGGCCTCAAGTCACGTTTCGAAGAGCATCATGGAATCAAATATTCCAGCGCTGCCATTACGTGTGCCGCCGAGCTCTCGGCACGCTATATCAACGACCGCCATCTGCCGGACAAGGCCATCGACGTAATCGACGAAGCCGGTGCCGCGCAGCGCATTCTTCCCAAGTCGAGGCAAAAGAAGACCATCGGCAAGTTGGAAATTGAAGACATCGTCGCCAAGATCGCCCGCATCCCGCCACGTAGCGTCTCGACCGATGATCGCACGGCGCTGCAGACGCTCGATCGGGATTTGAAGAACATGGTGTTCGGACAGGACGCTGCGATCGAGGTGTTGGCCAAGGCCATCAAGATGTCTCGTTCGGGCTTAGGTAATCCGCAAAAGCCAATCGGCGCATTCCTGTTCAGTGGCCCCACCGGTGTCGGCAAAACCGAAGTTGCGCGTCAGCTCGCTTATACCCTTGGCATAGAACTGGTGCGCTTCGACATGTCCGAGTACATGGAACGTCATGCGGTAAGTCGTCTCATCGGCGCGCCGCCGGGATATGTTGGCTTCGACCAAGGAGGACTGCTGACCGAAGCGATCACCAAGAAGCCGCACGCGGTGCTGCTGCTGGACGAGATTGAAAAAGCCCACCCGGACATTTTCAACATCCTGCTGCAGGTGATGGACCACGGCACGCTGACCGACAACAACGGACGCAAGGCCGACTTCCGCAACGTGATCATCATCATGACCACGAATGCGGGCGCCGCCGACATGGCCCGTCCGGCCTACGGCTTCACCCGCGCCAAGCGGGAAGGGGACGACAC
>DASUGV010000246.1:0-4531 GCA_036273835.1 Rhodocyclaceae bacterium | reverse complement strand
GGCTCCGCGTACGCGCAAGAAACGATCGTGAAGATCGGAAGCGTCGCGCCGCTTACGGGCAACATTGCCCACCTCGGCAAGGACAATGAGAATGGCGCACGCTTGGCTATCGAAGATTACAACGCCAAAGGTTTGACGATTGGCGGCAAGAAGATCAAGTTCGAATTGATCGGAGAAGACGATCAGGCGGATCCGAAAACCGGCAACATCGTAGCGCAACGCCTGGTGGACGCGGGTGTCAAAGGCGTGGTCGGCCACCTGAATTCTGGCACGACCATCCCGGCCTCGCGCATCTATAACCAAGCAGGCATCCCGATGATCTCGCCATCGGCAACCAATCCGACGCTGACCCAGCAAGGTTTCGCCAACGTGTTCCGCACGATGGCCAACGATATTCAACAGGGAACGGTTATCGGCAAATACGCGACCGCGCATCTAGGCAAGAAAGTCGCCATCATCGACGATCGCACCGCTTATGGCCAGGGTTTGGCGGACGAGGTGGACAAAGCTGTGAAAGCTTCCGGCGGCACCGTGACGTCGCGCGAGTTCACGACCAATCAGGCAACCGACTTCAATGCCATCCTCACGAAAATCAAATCGCAAAATCCGGACGTCATATTCTACGGCGGTATGGATGCGCAGGGTGGTCCGATGCTCAAACAGATGAAGCAACTGGGCATCAATTCGAAATGGGTATCCGGCGATGGCGGCTGCACACCGGAATTGATCAAGCTCGCGGGCGACGCAATCGGCGACAGAACGTTCTGTTCGCAAGCGGGCTTGCCGCTCGATCAAATTGCCGACAAGACTTTCGCGGAACGTTTCAAGAAACGCTTTGGCGTCGAGGTGCAGATCTACGCACCTTACGCCTATGACGCAGCTGCCGCGCTGATCGAAGCGATGAAAGCCGCCAACTCGGTCGAACCCGCGAAGTACATGCCCGCCTTGAAGAAAATCAAATTCCAAGGGGTAACGGGTCCGATCTCTTTCGACGATAAGGGCGATACCAAGGACGGCGCGATCACCATGTATCAAATCAAGGACGGCAAACTCGAACCAATCAAGTAAGCGACTGATCGATGCTCGCTTGAGCAAGGCGGGGCGCAACCTTCGGTGGTGCGCCCCGTTTTTTTAGCTATCTTTGCAACATCATTTTCGATTTTGGATCGGGTTCTTATAGTGAAATAAGCATGGAAACCTTTTTACAGCAAATCGTGAATGGTCTGGTCGTAGGCAGCATCTATGCGCTGGTAGCACTCGGCTACACGATGGTCTATGGCATTTTGGGGCTCATCAACTTCGCTCATGGCGATGTGGTGATGGTCGGCGCGTTAGTTGCCTTACAAGCCATATTGTTTGCGCAAAAGACCTGGCCCAGCCTCGGGCCTCTGGCAACGCTCGGCATCGGGCTTGTCGTCGCCGTACCGGTATGTATGCTATTGGGATATGCGATGGAGCGCGTCGCTTATCGAAGATTGCGCAACGCGCCGCGGCTTGCGCCGCTTATCACCGCCATCGGCATGTCGTTCCTGCTGCAGACACTGGCCATGATCATCTGGGGCCGCACCTACCACAGCTTCCCGCAGCTCATTTCTTCGACGCCCTTGCAACCCGTGCAGGGTGTTTTCATCACACCGGTGCAAATCGCGATTCTGTGCGTCTCTGCAATATTGATGGTGGCCTTGATCGTTCTGGTCAATCGAACGCGACTGGGTCGCGCGATGCGCGCCACGGCCGAGAACCATCGCATCGCAAGCCTGATGGGCGTGGATATCAACGCAATTATTGCGACGACATTCGTCATCGGTTCGGGCCTCGCGGCCGTTGCGGGCGTAATGTTTTCGTCCAATTACGGTATTGCGCATTATTCGATGGGCTATATGCCGGGCCTCAAAGCTTTCACTGCCGCAGTGCTCGGCGGAATCGGCAATCTCGGCGGTGCCGTGCTTGGCGGCATTCTCCTGGGATTGGTCGAAGCAATCGGCGCCGGTTATATCGAACAGTGGAGCTTCGGCTTTCTCAACTCCAGCTACCAGGATATTTTTGCATTTGTCATACTTGGCGCCGTGCTGATCTTCAAACCTACCGGGCTGCTGGGCGAACGTGTGGCAGATCGGGCATGAATTGAATCGATGAACGAACTGGTACGAGCCATTCCCTATCTTGGCAGCCGATATCCAAAATCCACTCGCTGGATATTGATCGCGCTGATTGCAGTGGCGCCCCTTGTTACCGCGCTATTCGGCAACACCTGGGTGCGCATCCTCGACTTTGCGTTGCTCTACGTCATGTTGGCCATTGGCCTAAATCTCGTCGTCGGCTTTGCGGGATTACTCGACTTGGGTTACATCGCGTTCTATGCGGTTGGCGCTTACACGTGGGCATTTCTTGCCTCGCCGCACTTCGGCGTGCACTGGCCGTTCTGGATCGTGTTGCCGCTGGGTGCAGCCTTCGCCGCGTTCGCAGGAATCCTGCTTGGCTTTCCGGTGTTGCGGCTGCGCGGCGACTACCTCGCCATTGTTACGCTGGGCTTCGGCGAGATCGTACGCATTTTCATGAACAACCTGAATTATCCGGTCAACATCACCAATGGCCCGCAAGGCATCAATTCGCTAGATCCGTTGCGAATATTCGGATGGGATTTGTCGCGCAATATCCGCATCGGTGATGACTTCGTCATAAATTCGTTGTGGCTTTACTACTATGCCTTTCTGCTATTCGTCATTGCGTCGGTCGTCCTCATTCAGCGCTTGCAAGTCTCGCGCATCGGCCGCGCCTGGGCGGCAATTCGCGATGACGAGCTGGCAGCCAAGGCCGTCGGCATCGACGTGCGCAATATGAAGTTGATGGCGTTCGCCATGGGCGCAACTTTCGGTGGCGTGGCCGGCGGTTTGTTCGGCGCCTTCCAGGGTTTCGTCAGTCCCGAAAGTTTTTCGCTGATGGAATCCATCGCAGTGCTGACGATGGTCGTCTTCGGTGGCATGGGTAACCTTGCTGGTGTCATAGTGGGCGCCTTGGCACTATCGATTCTTCCGGAAGTCATGCGCAGCGTTGCCATACCCATGCAACAGGCCTTGTTTGGCAGCGTGCTGCTGGACCCGGAAGTAATGCGCATGCTGTTGCTGGCGTTGGCGATGATCTTCATGATGCTGTTGCGCCCTGCCGGCCTGCTGCCCCCGCACTCGCGCTACTCGAAGCCCAGCCTCGTTCTGGATAAACGCGGCACCGAGGCCTCCGAGTGATTACGCTTCTCGATGCACGCGCCATCAGCAAACATTTCGGCGGCTTGCAAGCGCTCAGCGATGTATCGCTCACGATCCGCAAAGGCGAAATATATGGCTTGATCGGGCCGAATGGCGCCGGCAAGACAACGCTCTTCAACGTTCTGACCGGCACCTACGAACCCGATGGGGGCGAATTCGTATTTGCGGGCGCCATCCTGCCCTCAGGCAAGCCGCACACTGTGGTCAAGCGTGGTATCGCACGCACATTTCAGAATATCCGCCTGTTCCGCGAGCTCACCGCGCTGGAGAACGTGATGGCCGGTCACCATAGCCGCACGCATGCCGGGCTATTCGGCATTCTTGCGCAAACGAAAAAAGTGCGCGAGGAAGAACGCGTCGTCACCGAACGCGCTTACGAATTGCTCAAGTACGTTGGCATAGAGCGCTTTGCAAACGTCGTGTCGCGCAACCTTTCGTACGGCGATCAGCGCCGACTCGAAATCGCCCGTGCGTTGGCGACTGAACCTCAGATGCTCGCGCTCGACGAGCCTGCGGCAGGCATGAATCACACTGAAACGAACCAATTGCGCGGGTTGATGGAAACCATCCGCCACGATGGCGTAACGGTTCTCCTGATTGAACACAACGTAAAGCTGGTGATGGGTTTGTGCGATCGCGTCGCAGTGCTGGACTTCGGCAAGATCATCGCCGAAGACGTGCCCGCCGCCGTTCAGTGCAATTCCGATGTCATTAATGCGTATCTCGGAACCGGACATCGCACACATGCCTGATCCTGGAATCATCGAACCCATACTTCGGCTCAACGCGATGCAAGTCGCTTACGGCCATATCCAGGCCGTCAAAGGAATCGACCTGGATCTGTTTGCCGGCGAGCTGGTATGTCTGATCGGCGCGAATGGCGCGGGCAAAACCACCACGCTCAGTGCGATCGCTGGCACGCTCAAGCCAAATGTTGGCGACATTTTTTATCAGGGCCAGCGTATCAACGGCCTACCGACTCATTTGCGCTTGCGGCGGGGCATCGCCTTAGTGCCCGAAGGCCGCGGCATTTTCACGCGACTCACGGTAGAAGAAAACTTGCGCATGGGTGCCTACGCCCGCAACGATAAAGCGCAGATCGAAGTGGACTTGCAGCGCGTTTATGAAATGATGCCGCGCGTCAAAGAACGGTTGGCGCAAGTAGCGGGCACCTTGTCCGGCGGCGAGCAACAGATGCTGGCCGTTGGCAGGGCGCTGCTATCGCGTCCCAAACTACTCTTGCTCGATGAACCTTCGATGGGACTTGC
>DASUGV010000245.1:0-15524 GCA_036273835.1 Rhodocyclaceae bacterium | reverse complement strand
GCCCTACATCGCAACGGCGGGCGAGCTGAAGACGAAGCCAACGCAGCACTCGGTAAAGGACTTGCGCGAGATCGGTATTCAACCTGACGTTCTGCTGTGCCGCGCCGACCGCGAGATTCCGATGGAAGAGCGGCGCAAGATCGCGCTGTTCTGTAACGTCATGCCGGAGGCTGTGATCGAGGTGCTCGACGCGAGCTCGATTTATGCGGTGCCCGCCAGGTTGCATGATCAGATGCTCGACGAGATCGTCTGTCACAAGCTGAACATTCTTGCGCGTGCGGCCGATCTCTCTGTATGGAACAGTCTGGTGCATGCGCTGGAAAATCCCGAGCGCGAAATCAATGTCGCATTCGTCGGCAAGTATGTCGACCTGACTGAGTCCTACAAATCGCTTACGGAAGCTTTGATTCACGCGGGCATGCACACGCGTTGCAAGGCCAACATACATTACATCGATTCCGAACAGATCGAAACGGAAGGCGCCCGTCAGCTAAATGGCATGGACGCGATCCTTGTGCCGGGCGGCTTCGGCCGGCGCGGGACGGAAGGCAAGATTGCCGCGATTCGTTACGCACGCGAGAACAAGATTCCTTACCTAGGCATTTGCCTGGGTATGCAATTGGCAACGATAGAGTTTGCACGTCACGTTGCGAATTTGGCGGGCGCGAATAGCACTGAATTCGATCCGGGCAGTCCGCATCCTGTCGTGGCGTTGATTACCGAATGGATGGACAGGGAAGGGCAGATCGAGAAACGTAGCGAACAGTCCAACCTCGGCGGCACGATGCGATTGGGCGCGCAAAGATGCCCGATCAAATCCGGTACGCTGGCAGCTGGCATTTATGGCAAGGATGTGAACGAACGCCATCGCCATCGTTACGAAGTCAACAATACTTATGTGCCCAAGCTCGAAGCGGCAGGCATGGTGATCTCGGCGCGCACGCCGACCGAAAATTTGCCGGAGATGATGGAGCTGCCGCAAAGTGGTGATCATGCTCATCCGTGGTTCGTGGGTGTGCAGTTCCACCCGGAATTCACGTCCAACCCGCGTGCGGGTCACCCGCTATTCATAGCGTACGTCAAAGCGGCGATGGCGCAGCAGGATAAAACTAAGGCTTGAATCGATGGGCTGCATGCGGCTCTGAACGGAGAAAGAAAAATGAAGCTGTGCGGATTTGAAGCGGGACTCGAACATCCTTTCTTCCTGATCGCGGGAACGTGCGTGATCGAGTCGCGCGAGATGGCGCTGGAGACCGCGGCCGAGCTCAAGGCAATCACGACGGAACTGAACATTCCCTTCATCTACAAATCGTCCTACGACAAGGCGAATCGCAGCTCGGGCAAAAGCTTTCGTGGCCTGGGCATGATGAAGGGACTGGAAATTCTCGCCGAGGTACGCGAGAAAATCGGCGTACCGGTGCTCACCGACGTGCATACCGCGGAAGAGGCGCCGACCGTCGCGGAATATGTCGATGTCCTACAGACGCCTGCCTTCCTCGCGCGTCAAACCGATTTTATCCACGCTGTCGCGGCGCTCGGCAAACCGGTGAATATCAAGAAGGGCCAATTCATGGCGCCGGGCGATATGAAGAACGTTGTCATGAAAGCGCGTGAAGCCAACGGCGGCGCGGACACCATCATGGTGTGCGAACGGGGCGCGTCGTTCGGCTATAACAATCTTGTCTCCGATATGCGCAGTCTCGCGATCATGCGCGAGAGCAATTGTCCGGTCGTGTTCGACGCCACGCACTCCGTGCAATTGCCGGGCGGGCAAGGCGACAAGAGCGGCGGACAACGCGAGCACGTGCCGGTGCTGGCGCGGGCCGCGGTGGCAGCAGGTATCGCAGGCATCTTCATGGAAACGCATCCGAATCCGGCGGTCGCTTTGTCCGACGGCCCGAACGCGTGGCCGCTGGGCAAGATGCGCGCGTTACTGGCAACCTTGAAAGAAATCGATTTGATGGTGAAGCGGCATGGCTTCGCCGAACAATCGCTCTGACCAGCCGCTCTGACGCAGCGTGATCACTCATCTCGTACAGTTTCGTTTCAAGGCGGGGTTCGATGCGGATTCCGCCGAGGTGCAGCAAGCGCATCGCGCGATGACGACGCTGCAGCAAGAAGTGCCCGGCATTCGAAGCTGGCAATATGGATTCAACGCGACGCCGGATAGCCAAGCGTGGGATTACGGTTTGTGTGCCAGCTTTGACGATGAGCAAGCTTTGTTCGCGTATTTCGAGCATCCTGCGCATCTCGCGGTTGTGGCGCAATGGAACAAAGTGGCCGAATTGGGTTTCGTCGATTTGATGAGCTAGTCAACTCATCGATGATGACTTTGGCATTATTTGAATGGCATGATTTTTAGAACTTTGAAAACGAGGTAGCTAGCATGAGCGCAATTATTGATGTGATCGCCCGCGAGATTCTCGACTCCCGCGGTAACCCCACGGTGGAAGCCGACGTGTTGCTGGAGTCCGGTGTCATGGGCCGCGCCGCTGTGCCTTCCGGCGCGTCGACCGGTTCGCGCGAAGCGATCGAGTTGCGCGACGGCGATACCGCGCGCTATCTCGGCAAAGGTGTTTTGCGCGCGGTGGAAAATATCAACACCGAAATATGCGAATCGCTCATCGGTCTGGATGTGGAGGAGCAGACTTTCATCGACAAGGCGATGATCGATCTGGACGACACGGAAAACAAATCGCGGCTCGGCGCAAACGCGATTCTTGCCGTGTCGATGGCCGTTGCCAAGGCGGCGGCGGAAGAAGCGGGTTTGCCGCTCTATCGCTATTTTGGCGGTTCCGGTCAGTTGAGTTTGCCGGTGCCGATGATGAACGTCATCAACGGCGGCGCGCATGCGAACAACAGTTTGGATTTTCAGGAATGCATGGTGTTGCCGGTGGGTGCGACGAGCTTCCGCGAAGCGCTGCGCTGCGGCGCCGAAATCTTTCACAACTTGAAGAAGCTGGTCGACAAGAAAGGTTATCCCACCACTGTTGGCGACGAAGGCGGTTTCGCGCCCAACGTTGCGAGTGCGAACGATGCGCTCGAACTGATCATGGAAGCCATTTCCAAAGCCGGTTACGAACCGGGTGGCGACGTGATGCTGGGATTGGACTGCGCGGCGAGCGAGTATTACAAGAGCGGCAAATATGTGATGGAAGGCGAGAAGCTGACGCTGACTTCAGCGCAGAACGTAGATTTTCTCGCCAAGCTGGCCGATAAGTTTCCCATCATCTCCATTGAGGACGGCATGGCCGAACAGGACTGGGATGGCTGGAAATTGTTGACCGAGCGTCTCGGCAAGAAAATTCAACTGGTGGGTGATGATTTGTTCGTCACCAATACCAAGATTCTCGCCGAGGGAATCGAGCGCGGCATCTGCAACTCGATTCTGATCAAGGTCAATCAGATCGGAACGCTCACCGAAACCTTTGCGGCCGTCGAGATGGCCAAGCGCGCCGGTTATACATCTGTCATATCGCATCGCTCCGGCGAAACGGAAGATTCCACCATCGCGGATATTGCGGTGGGCTTGAATGCCGGTCAGATCAAGACAGGCTCGCTGTCGCGCTCCGATCGCATCGCCAAATACAACCAGCTATTGCGCATCGAGGAAGATCTGGGCGACGTCGCCGTGTATCCGGGCCGCGCCGCGTTTTATAACCTACGTCTGAAATAGTTTTATTTGGGGCATCGAGCGATGCCCCATTTATTTGGCGATCGATTCCATGCGTTGGCCTGTAATTATCCTGTTGGCTCTTTTGCTGTTGCTTCAGTACCCGTTATGGTTCGGGCATGGCGGCTATTTGCAGGTGCGCGATGCGGAACGGCAGCTACAGACTTTGCGCGATGCCAATCAGAAGCTGGAACAGCGCAACGCCGACACTGCCGCCGAGGTGACGGATCTCAAGTCAGGTTTCGATGCGATCGAGGAGCGTGCTCGATTCGAACTGGGGCTGGTAAAGCCGCATGAGAAGTTCGTGCAAATTCCGGAGCCGCCAGCTAATGGCAACAAGCAATAGCCATTACCCATTTGTCATTTGTCGAAAGCTGATGACGATGCGGATCCGTCCGCCTATATAAATCGGATTCTTTAGAACAGCGTGCGGGCGCCTGAATAGCGCGACGCAAAATATTTGTTGTCCATCTTCTCGATGCGTACCTTGCCGTTGGTCGACGGCGCATGCATGAAGCGTCCGTCGCCAAGATAAATTCCCATGTGCGAGAAGGTCTGTCCATTGGTGTTGAAGAACACCAGATCGGCAGGTTGAAGTTGCGTGCGTTCGATGGGCCGGGTTACCGCCGCGATCTGTGCGGCGTTGTGCGGCAATTTGTGGCCGGTGACGCGCTCGACGACGTAACTTACCATGCCGCTGCAATCGAGGCCCGCTTCGGGATTGCTGCCACCGAATTTGTAACCGGTATCGAGCAAACCAAACGAGAAAAGCACGATTTCGTTGGCGTCGTCTGTGGAGCCGAGATGAAAGGCGGGAGTCTTCTCCGATGCCGTTGGTTTGGAAGCCGCATGTGAAGGCGATGGTCTATTGGGCGAGCTACTGCATGCCGCAAGCATGATCAGGAAAATGAAAAGCGGTAATCGCAGAACGATCGCGTAGCGCAAACGCTAGACCTCCAGCCAGAACGTGACGGGTCCATCATTGATTAAACTTACTTGCATATTAGCGCCGAATCGGCCGGTTGCAATGATTGAATGCGTAAGCCTGGCGAGATCGACCAAGTCATCGAAAAGCCGCATGGCATGTTCGGGTGGCGCCGCGCGGGTGAAACTCGCGCGCGTTCCTTTTGCCGTATCGGCCGCCAGCGTAAATTGAGGCACAAGCAACAAGCCGCCGCCGCCCGTGTCGCGCAAGGAGCGGTTCATGCGTTGTGTTTCATCGGGGAAGACGCGGTAGTCCAGAATTTTTCCGAGTAAGCGTTTGGCATGCTCGGCTTCGTCGTTGCGTTGAACGCCGATCAGGGCAAGCAAGCCTACGCCGATTTGGCCAATGACAACATCATTGACCGATACGCTTGCCTGCGTGACGCGTTGAATCAGCGCAATCACGCCTCAGTCCAACAGTTCGACGCTGCCGTTTATGCTGACCGTGACAGTGCTTTCGCCGGCATCCACCGGAGCGGGCGCTGCCGAAGATTCGAGCATCGGTGCCGCTTTTGGTCTCGCGAAAACCGGAGAGCGGTTCGAACCGGAGGTAATGCTCATCGTTTTTACACGATAGCGTTTGCCCAAAGTCTGTGCGGCAAGCGCTGCGCGCGCTTGGAATGCCTTGATGGCATCCACCATCGCTTCGTCGGTTGCATGCTGTTCTGTTTCGCTCGATGGCATGACAGTCAATTGTTCCACCGCCATGAGCGTTTGTAATTTGCCGACCAGTTCGGAGAGCGCGGCAATGTCTTTGGATTCCAATACCAGATCGGATCGCATGCGCCAGCTTTCGATGCGTGCGCCGCTCTTGCCATAGAGCGGATACGTTTGCGTTCCCGCGCTACTCGTTTTGACGGTAGGGTAGGTTTTCGCAAGCGACAAAGCTTCGGCGATCCGCTGATTCACACGTTTGGCCAATTCGGTGGGCATCGCATCGGTTTGCTCCACGTACACGCGTACATGCGCCAGATCGTTTGGCGCACTATGCGAGCTTTCCGCCGAGAGCTCCAGCGTCGGCAAATCGGACTTGTTTTGCGCGCACGAGACAGAAGGGAATATGCTCCATGCAAGATATACAAAAATCAAAATGATTTTCATCGCACGCTCCAACATCGGGAATGTACTGACACGGCTAGCCAATTCGCGTAAATCCGTTGCGATAGCGCGCGGAATTTGCGACGTAGCCGGCGGCACTGTCCATCAGCCGTTGCACTTCTTCGTCTGTCAACGAGCGAATGACCCGGCCCGGTGTACCCACGACTAAAGAGCGATCGGGAATCACCTTGTTTTCCGGAATCAAGGTATTGGCCCCTATCAGGCAATGCCGGCCTATGACAGCGCCATTCAATATAACCGCGTTGATTCCGATCAAGGTGCCTTGACCGACCGTGCAGCCATGCAATACCGCCATGTGCCCGACAGTGATATCCGGACCGAGAACGAGCGGCACGCCATCGTCCGTATGCAGGATGGATCCATCTTGAATATTCGTCCGGTCGCCTACCGTAATGGGATCGTTGTCGCCTCGTAGCACGGCACCAAACCACACATTCACTTCGTGGCCGAGCGTGACGGTGCCAATTACCGATGCGTTATCCGCCACCCATGCATCTTTGCCGATCACCGGCACACGTTCCTTCAGCGCAAAAATCGCCATTGCGTACTACCTTGCTTAGTCAAAAGAAAATGCTGCTACGCACAGTAACGTGTTAAATGATATCAGCCCCACTCTATCGAGTACCGATTACGTTTAACCTATTCAGGGTGACTAACTCCAGCCTAGCAAGTGACAAATATTGTCAGTCGCCCATCGCCTGTTCATGATAACGACCTGCAAATTCAAACCAAAAATACAGTAAGTAATTGATGTTTATAATTTTATTGTTTTGTGACGAGCGGTCTGCGCAGTTGGCACACAGATCGCTCATTAGTCAGTGTACGGATAGGATATCCGTCGACCTAAAGGAGCTACTGCTATGAAACGCGTTCAACAAGGTTTTACTCTAATCGAGCTGATGATCGTAGTTGCGATCATCGGTATTTTGGCTGCTATTGCCCTTCCTGCTTATCAGGACTACACCGTTCGTTCCAAGGTGACTGAGGGTTTGGTCTTAGGAGATGGCGCTAAGACAGTAGTTTCTGAAATGTGGCAGACCGATGGAAGCTTAGTTAATTTGACGCAAGGTACTGCGCCGTGTGCTGCTGGCATTACGTACTGTTTTAATGCAAGCAAGAATGTTGCAAATATTACGATCGCAGCTGACGGCCAGATTACCATCACATACGATGTTACTAATACCGGAATTCCGCAATTGACGGGAGCAGCGACAATGATATTGCTGCCTACCATCAACAATGCAGTGCTTGCCGCAGGTGTAACAGGCTCTATGGATTGGCACTGTAAGGGAGCTGGTTCCACTTATGCTGCAGGGGGCGCGGGTACAGTTTTAGCGCGTTACTCGCCAGCGCAGTGCCGAGGCGCAGTCTAAGAAAATACATTTAAACAGTTGCATGACGACGTCATGCGGCAAATACGGGTGAGCTAGGCTCGCCCGTATTTCTTATGGCATTTTAAGTTTAACCGAAAATGATAATTTCGATTTTCCACTATTACGCCAGTATTTCCTAGCATAAATGACACTGGCGTTTAGAAGTAAGGCTTGTATTACGCATTTGTTCACAAGCGCCATAATTTTGGCAACAATTGGTACGTTACTGTACAGGTATGATTACGCGTGGCCCGCTTGGTATTTGTTGGGCACCGATAGGATTTTCCTGACTCTGATTCTTGTAGATATTGGTGTTGGTCCACTTGCTACACTAGTTGCGAGCAATCCAAAAAAACGCCGCCGCGAATTGTATACGGACTGGTCCATTATCGCTTTAGTACAGATCGTTGCGCTTGCTTACGGAGGTTATTCTCTTTGGCAGGGCAGGCCAATGGCCTATGTATTTGCAATCGATCGGGTCGAATTGATTTCTGCCAATCAGTTCACTAGCGCCGAATTGGTAGAAGTAACACGATGCAAATTTGGTACAAAAATTTTTGGCCCAGCTTGGCCAGGGTGCTGGGCTTGGGCTCGCCCGCCGGATGATCCGCACGAAAAAGAAAAGATCATGTTTTCTGCAATCCAAGGCGGCAAAGATCTATCTTCGATGCCTAAGTACTACCATTCGATTGACGATGCGCGCGTTGCTATATTCGGCGCGTTGCTGTCTGCTGACACGGTTATTAGTCGGCAGCCGGAATTATGGAAAAAGATAGAAAATACGCTACGTACCGTAGCGCTCAAGCGTGGCGAAATCGGTTTGTTGTGGTTCGTCGGACGCCAACGTACTGGATGGATGCTACTCGAGAGGAGTGATTTGAAATACCTCGGGTTCATTGCGGCTGATTAGCCCGAGTGATTCTTTGCCGCCAAGATGTTTTATAAATTACTTGTTTTTTCAGATCGCTTCTCGTAAATGTTGGTCGCCTTAGCAAATGAGATAGCATTGACGCCTCTGTCAATCGTTCTTTGTATATTTCGTGTTCCGTTCGCTTGCATCTAATCATATTGTTGTTGGAATCGTTCTGTTTCTTGTCCCGCTGATTCCGCAGTTGCTTTCCATTCATCATTACCCGCAAACCGTTTTCTTTAACGAATGGGCGGCAGCGTTGGTTTTGGTCGGGTTGGGACTTTCGTTATTCACTCGGCATGAAGCGCTGGCGCTACGTTCGTCCAAATTTCCACTTCTTCTGTTTCTGATTGCAATGTTTGCCTGGGCGCAGCGCATGCTCGGTCTGCCGGTCGCTGGGTCGGTGCTGACGGGGCAGTTGTGCTACTTGCTGACATTTCTTGCCGCCTACGCGTTGGGTAATGTCGTCGCATCAACCCTGCGCGCATGGGCTGTGAGCATCATGGCCGCGGGTCTGATGGTGGGAGCATTGTTCCAATGTTTGATCAGTGTCGCTCAGTTGAAGGGATGGGATCTTGGTGGCTTGGTGATGGTCAAGCTGCTCAATTCGGTTTACGGCAATATCGCGCAACCCAATCACTTCGGCGATCTGTTGTGGCTTGGGATGATGTCGGGATTGTATTTGTGGTTGCAAGGACGTTTGTCGTCCTGGTTCGCGCTCGTGTTTGCGACAGTCTTTTGTTTTTTTTCGGCGTTGTCTGCTTCTCGCGCCGTGTTGCTGTACACGGTAGCGGTTCCAATTTTGGCGCTAGTGTATTGGCGTAAATCAGATAGGGAGGAGCGTTCTCGTATCGGGTATGCTGTTGCCATATTGGCGGCGATATCGATTGTGGCGCAGGTGTGGGTGAGTGTAGGTGGAGCGGGAAAGCTATTGGGGGTGGCATCGTCGCTGGGACGTTTGAATGACGCCGGGTCGAATACGCAGCGCTTGTTCGACTGGTCGGTGGCGTTGCGAACATCGCTGCAACATCCTTTATTGGGATCCGGAGCAGGGACATTCGCTTGGCAGACCGCGTTGCATTCCATCGGGCTGCCTCCCGCTTCCGTGGTACGCATCGGCGAGAACGCACACAACACGATCCTGAATTTCGCAGCCGAATTTGGTTTGTTATTTACGGCCGCGTTGCTGGTATTCATTGCATTGTGGATGCGCCGCCGTTTGCGCGAGCAGCCGACGCTTGAGAACTTTTGGGCGCTCGGAATTCTGGCGGTGATCGGTGCGCATAGCATGGTGGAATATCCGCTGTGGTACACCTATTTTCTGGTGCCTTTCGGATTTGCGATTGGTGTCATCGATGCGCGCGATGAGACCTTGCCTGTCGTTACGTTTTCCCGTGCTTGGTTGATCCCTCCGCTCGTTGCGGGTGCTGCGATACTGGCCTGGACGTATCGCGACTATGAGCGTCTTGAAGAAGGTTATCGGATCGTCAATTCGGAAGACAAGTTGTCGTCCGAAGATGTCGCCAGGATTGAACGGCTGGCTAAAGGTGTGAATCACTATTCCATATTTTCGACTCATGCGGGCATCTTGCGTTTGCGTGCATGGCAATCGGCTTCCAATACATCAAGAGAGATGGCGACACTGTGCGATTCTGCAGCACGCGTCAAACCATCCTACGCAGTGCTGACGCAATGCATCACGGCATATGCCATGCAGGGGCGCAAAGCGGATAGCGATTTGATGGTGGACGTGATTTGCGGTGCCTATCCGCCATCGTCACGATGGGAATTTTCGAATATCGTTCGTTCGGCGTACGCACAACGCAAATGGGCGATGCCGGTTAGAGCAGAATGTTTATAGCGGTGGAATGATCTATGCGATGGCGGGATGCGCTTGATGTAACGGTAAAGATCTAAACGCAGTTCCTACGCGCATCTGCAAACGACAACCGGCTCGACGGTTGCTTGGCACTCCAAGCTATACTCCGGGCGCCATCATTCATATCTGGCGCGGGTCTTCATGAATTTTCTCGACAAATCCGGGATTCTCGAACGTACTGCTCGCGGTGAAAGCGTTTCCCTCGAGCTGGGCTGCGGCCCATGCAAACGGCATACGGATGCGCTCGGCGTAGACATGCTGGATTATCCTGGCGTTGATCTGGTGGGCGATATCTTTGTCATTCTGGCGGCATTGCCGGATGCCTGCGTGGCGTCCGTGCATGCTTATCACTTCTTTGAGCATGTCGCCGATCTACCTCGCTTGCTCGATGAGCTAGCGCGCGTGATGAAGCGCGGCGCGTTGCTCGATGTGGAAGTGCCCCATTTTTCAAATCCGTATTTCTATTCCGATCCGACCCACACGAAGTTTTTTGGTTTGTACACCTTGTCCTATTTGGCGGAAGATCGTTTGTTCAAGCGGCAGGTGCCGAAGTACGGTCGTGAATTGAAGTTCGAGTTGATCGAAGCTCGACTGCAATTCGATTCGCCGTTTCCTATCCGAGGTGTCCTTAAACGCCTCATCGGTCCGCTATTCAATCTGTCGCGCTGGTTGCAGGAGTTTCACGAAGAGAACCTGTGCTACCTCCTGCCGTGTTACCAATTGCGTTTTGAATTGCGTCGATTGTGAGCGCACGTGCGAGTGTTATCTATTTGGCATCGCGCGTGCTGTCGGGCGCTCTATCTGTCGTTGCTATCGGTTTGTTTGCACACGGCTTGGCGCCGGAAGATTACGCGTGGCTGACGCTCGCCATGGCAGGTAGTGCGCTGGTTGCCGGTGTTTTCATTCAGCCCCTTCATCAAAGCTATGCGCGCTTTTTTCCGCGTCCCGGCTTTGAAAATCTTTTGCCGACATTGGTACGTCTGCTGTTGTTGTTCATAGCGATACTGCTATTCGTAGCATGGGCCACCGAGCTTGGCGCACGCGCATGGTTGCCGGCCGGTGTTGCGCTCGGTGCATGGGCATTGGGAGCGGGGCAAGGCATCTTTGATTTCTCCTCGCAATATGCCAATAGCAATCTTCAGGCGCAACGTTATTCGACGCTTTATGTCGTAAAAGCCATTCTCGTTGTAGCGATCGGCTATCTCGCATTGCGCGCGGGGTGGGGTAAGGTTGGGGCGCTAGGCGCAATGGTGGCGGCCTACGGATCGTCGGCGTTGACAGTGAGTTTCACCACGTGGCGCAAAGCGTGGCGCGGTGCGTGGATGCCTTCTCTGTTTGCAACGATCAAGCCTTACGCCATTCCTTTAGCGGCAAGTTTTTTTCTGGCGGCGGTGCTGCAGTGGGCTGATCGGTTGATACTGGCTGTGCTGGCGAGCAAAGCGGATACCGGTGCGTTTAGCGCCGCCGCAGACTTGACGCAGCAGGGACTCGGTTTGATCAGCAGTGCATTTTTTCTCGCCTGGTATCCACGTCTCGTCACGGCTTCGGAGCAACGCGACGATGCGGAGTTGCAGCGTCTCGCGAGCCGCTACGCTACGCTTGCGTTGTCTTTGCTTTTACCGGCAGCTCTGGGGTTCGCGCTGGTGCGGGAAAATCTTGTTCATTTATTGCTGGGTCACGCTTATGCGGACACGGCCATCGCGGTCATCCCGTGGTTGGCATTGTCGGCATCATTGGCCGGTTTGCGTTCCTACATGCTGGACATTCCCTTGCATATTGCCAATCGCATGCCATTGCTATTACGCAATGTTGGCGTTTGCGCGCTGAGCAGCGTCATTCTGAATTTTTGTCTCGTTCCGGTGTTGGGCGTCGTCGGCGCCGGTGTGGCGGCAGTGTTGGCGCAAGGCATCGGTTGCGTACTCTCATACATATATGGAAGAGGCGTGATCCGTTGGCATGTGCCGCGCCGAGACGCGATCGCAGTGTTGGTTGCGTGCGTTGCGATGGCTGTTGCCGTGCTATCGTCAGCCGGTTCCGGCACATTCCATTTCATGATGCAGATTTTGTCCGGTTGCATGGCTTATGTTTCTGTCATGATTCTGTTCAATGCTGCCGATTGTCGACTATGGATCGGCGATTGGTTTGAGCGGAGACGCAGCGCGTGAGTACGATGCTGCGTGTAGCCGCTTTTACGCAAGGGCGGGACGTACCTTCAGCGCGATTCCGAGTTCATCAATACATCCCGGCATTGCAACATCTCGGCATCGACATGGCCGAATGGCCGGCGGAATATGGCAGTTATCCGCCCAACGGTGTTCTGCGGCGTCTGGCCTGGCTCCCGCGCGCATTCGCAGAACGCGCGCAAGCATTGATGCAGGCGGCCGATGCGGATGCGGCGCTCATCCAGCGCGAAATGATTTCCACGTTGGCGACCGTGGAGAAGCGCTGGAAGAAGCCGGTTGTCTTCGATGTCGATGATGCCATTTGGATACACCAACGCTTTAGCGGCGTTGACCGCATCGCACGCGCGTGTGGAACGGTCATTTGCGGCAATACTTTTCTCGCCGATCATTTCTCCGATTTTGCGGACGTGAAGATCATTCCAACCGCTGTCGATACGTTACGTTACGAACCGGGTAAGCGTAGCGGCTTTCCTCTTATGTGCTGGTCCGGTAGCACAAGCGGTTTGCCCTATCTCGAAGCGCTGGAAAAGCCTCTACGCGAGGTGTTCCAAGTGCTGCCGCAGGCCAAGCTGCGCGTCATATGCAATCAGCCGCCACGTTTCGAGAATTTTCCTGCGGATAAGCTGGAGTTCGTGCCGTGGTCCCGGAAAATAGAAGTTCAATCCATGCAAGCAGCGTGGGTCGGATTGATGCCGATGCCGGATACGATATGGACGCGCGGTAAATGCAGCTTCAAGATGCTTACTTATATGTCATGTGGCGTACCGGCCGTAGTGTCGCCCTGGGGTATGAACCGTGAGGTGCTCGCGCAAGGAGAGGGTGCGATGGGTGTGCCGAACGACGCGCAATGGGCGGAAATTCTGATGTACCTGCTGACCAGTCCCGAGCGCATCGCCGCGATGGGTGAAGCTGGCCGGGCAACCGTGCTGGAGCACTATTCCGTGGATGTGCTGGCGGTTAAGCTTGCGGAAATTTTGCGTGAAGTGGCGAATGGTGGGAAGCGTCGGTAGAAAAGGCAAACCAAAATTTTTCACCACCAAGACACAAAGATCACAAAGTTTCACCAAGAAAACATAACGGCATTAAATCTTCTTGGTGTCCTTTGTGTCTTGGTGGTGAGCATTTTTTTCTTGGGGTCTATTTGAAGTGTGCGGCATCGCAGGTTTTCTGAATTCACATGGCGATTGGGATCGAGCGCGATTGATGAACGTCGCGCGCGCGATGGGCGACGCAATCGCACATCGCGGACCTGATGCGCATGGCGAACATGTCGATGCCACGGCTGGCCTGGCGTTGTCGCATCGGCGATTGTCCATCATCGATTTGAGCGAAGCCGGCAAGCAGCCCATGAGTAGCCGCTCGGGGCGCTGGGTGATCGTCTTCAATGGCGAGATCTACAATTTTCAGAAGGTGCGCGCGGAGCTGGAACGCGAGCTCGGTAGTTTCGAATGGCGCGGGCACTCGGATACCGAAGTGTTGATCGAAGCGATCGACTTATGGGGACCGGAGCGCGCCTTGGTGAAATGCGATGGCATGTTTGCCTTCGCTGCGTGGTGCTCCGCGGAGCGCCGCCTGATACTGGCGCGCGACCGGTTAGGCGAGAAACCATTGTATTGGGGACGCATGCCGGACGGCAGCCTGTTGTTCGGTTCCGAGTTGCGCGCGTTCTATGCGCATCCCAGTTGGCACGGCGAAATGTCGCGCGACGCCGTTGCCTTGCTGATGCATTACAACAGCATACCGGCGCCGCACAGTATCTACCGCAACGTCGGCAAATTGGCGCCTGCGCAATGGCTTGAAATCCGCAATGGACAGATTGGTGTACCGCACGCTTACTGGGCGTTGAACAACGCGATTGAAGCAGGGCGCGCGTCGCGGCTGCAGGCGCCCGGCGATGCGACGGTATGGGTCGATCAGCTAGAAGCCGTCGTGGGCGAAATCGTCGAAGAGCAAATGATTTCGGATGTTCCGCTGGGTGCATTTCTCTCTGGTGGCATCGACTCCTCGCTGGTCGTTGCGATGATGCAGAAACGTGCCACGCGCCCTGTCAAGACATTCACGATTGGTTTCAAGGAAGATGGTTTCGACGAGGCGCGTTACGCCCGCGAAGTTGCCGCGCATCTCGGTACCGAACATCATGAGTTGTATCTGACAGGCGAAGATTCGTTGGCCGTCGTGCCGAAGCTGGCAGATGTTTATGACGAACCGTTTTCCGATTCCTCACAAATTCCCACTTGGCTCGTATCGCACTTTGCGCGCCAACATGTGACCGTGGCATTGTCGGGCGATGCGGGCGACGAATCTTTTGCGGGATACACGCGTTATCTCGTCGGCGATGGCTTCTGGCGCAGCGCCCGCCGTGTGCCTTATCCGTTGCGTCGAGCCGTGTCTGCCGGCATTGGTACCGTGCCGCCGCGTGCGTGGGATCGCTTCGCTGATTTTCTTGGGCCCATGTGTCCGCGTCTGCTGCGGGTTTCGCCTGGCGACAAGTTCGGCCGCATTGCGCGCATGCTGAAAGAGCGCTCGCCCGCCGGGTTTTATGACGAATTGATATCGCACTGGAAATACCCGGAGATGCTCGTACCCGGCAGCCATATGCCTGCGTTGATGGACGCCGAGGCAACGGCACGGCAAGCGGGAAGCGATATCGAGTACATGATGGCGCACGACACGCTCGCCTATTTGCCGAACGATATTCTGGTCAAGGTGGATCGTGCCGCGATGAGCGTTTGTCTGGAAACGCGCGCTCCCTTTGTCGACCACCGTTTTGTCGAATTTGCCTGGCGAGTACCTATGTCGTTGAAAGTTGTCGATGGCAACGGTAAATGGTTGATGCGAGAGCTTTTAGCGCGCCACGTGCCGCGTCGTTTGTTCGAACGTCCCAAACAGGGTTTCGGTATTCCTTTGGCAACATGGCTGCGCGGGCCGCTGCGCGAGTGGGCCGAAGCGTTGCTGGCACCGGACAGGCTGGCTGCGAGTGGTCTATTCGATCCGGCGCCGATACGCCGGAAATGGCAAGAGCATATCGATGGGCGTGCAAGCTGGCCGTATTGGTTGTGGGATGTGCTGATGTTCCAGGCGTGGTTCGAGCGCCATCGCGCGTACATTCGTTAGCATGCGCGTCCTGCTGTTCGCCAACACCGACTGGTTCCTCTACAACTTCAAGCTCTCGCTTGCGCGCGCGTTACGCGAGCAGGGACATGAAGTAGTGTTGCTTAGTCCACCGGGCGTCTACGGTCCGAAGCTAAGAGAGATGGGTTTTCATTGGCAAGCGTTTGCACTATCGCGTAGCGGCATCAATCCGTTCGCCGAATGGGCGACGAAGCGACGCTTGACGCATTTGTATCGCAAGCTGCAGCCGGACATCGTTCATCATTTCACCATCAAGTGCGTCATCTATGGC
>DASUGV010000244.1:0-11548 GCA_036273835.1 Rhodocyclaceae bacterium | reverse complement strand
GGGTTATCGCATCGTGGTGGCGACCAATCAGAGCGGTGTGGGGCGCGGGCTGTTCGACATGGATACCCTCAATGCCATCAACGACAAGATGGTGAAGGCGGTGGCGCAGGTGGGCGGTAAGATCGATGCGATTTTTTTCTGTCCGCATCCGGCGGATTCGACATGCGACTGTCGCAAGCCGAAGCCGGGCATGTTTCACCAGATTGCCGAGCGGTTCAATATCGAACTTGCAGGCGTGCCCGCCGTCGGCGACAGCCTGCGCGATTTGCAGGCGGGTGCGGCTGCTGGCTGCGCACCTTTTCTGGTGCTGACTGGCAAGGGTTCCAAGACGGTGAATGAGCCGGATCTGCCGCCGGGGACGAAGGTGTTTCCCGATCTGGCCACCGTAGCGACACATCTCCTTGCGAAAGCCGTCGTTGGCTAATATTTCATTTTCATCAGGTATTGAATGTTGAATCTGCTGCGCTCCGCTTTTTTTACTGTGATTCTCACACTTGTGACCGTGCCCTACGCGGTGCTCGCGATGCTGACGTGGCCGCTGCCGCCGCAGGCTCGATATCGCATCATCACGGGCTGGTCGGTCATTGCGATGTGGTTCATTCGTTATGTCCTTGGCATACAGTATCGCGTGATCGGCAGAGAGAATCTGCCCGCAGAGCCTGCGGTGATTTTGTGCAAGCATCAGTCCGCGTGGGAGACGATTGCGTTGCAGCGAATCTTTCCGCCCGTGGCGTTCGTGCTCAAGCGCGAACTTCTGCTGATTCCGTTTTTCGGTTGGGGTCTTGCGCGCATGCCGATCATTTCGATCAATCGCAACGCCGGCAAGGATGCGCTGAATCAGGTGATCGATCAGGGCAAGGAACGTCTCGCCGAAGGATTCTGGGTGGTGGTATTTCCGGAAGGGACGCGCTCGGCGCCG
This sequence comes from Rhodocyclaceae bacterium, assembly GCA_036273835.1. Classification (GTDB taxonomy): domain Bacteria; phylum Pseudomonadota; class Gammaproteobacteria; order Burkholderiales; family Rhodocyclaceae; genus DASUGV01. Next base: position 10,629 of record DASUGV010000244.1, on the reverse strand, counting down.
GGTAGCCAAAAGCGCTACAAGATCGGCGGCGCTTCGCTCGCGGTGTCAGCCAACGCGCGAGTGGTGCCGGTCGCGCACAATGCAGGTGAATTTTGGCGGCGCAATGCGTTCGTCAAACAACCCGGCGATATCGTTGTCAGCATCGGTCCAGTCATTGAAACGATGGGGCGTAGCGCGGAAGAAGTGAATCAACTAACCGAAGCGTGGATCGAATCGGAGATGCGGCGATTATTCCCACATCATTTTTCAGATAACCGGATTCCATTGGATATTGTTGCGGACATGGATGCCGTCAAGCGGGCAACCAGCCCATGAACATGCTGGAACGCGCGGCGCCGCTCTTCAAGAAAACCGGCAGCAGCGCCGGACAGCCTGAATTGCGCAGCGTTGTTCTGAGCGGCCGTGAGTTGACCTATACATTGCGCCGTGGCCATCGTCGAACGTTGGGATTGATGATCGATCAGCGTGGTTTGACGGTCAGCATTCCGCTGCGCGGCAGCGTGCGCGAGGCGGAACGTTTCGTCTATGAGCGCGCCGACTGGATTCTCGAGAAGCTGGACGAATGGGCGGCTCGCCCGGTGCCGGCGCCGTTGCAAATCGAGAACGGCATGCGGTTTTCGATCATCGGCCAGCCATGCATTTTGAATATTCTTCCCGGTGCCAATCGCGCGCATTGGATCGAGGGGTCGAGCTTCGATTCGGATCTGAATTCAGATCGGCGCGAGTTGCGTTTGTTGGTTCGTCAAGGCGCCGACGTAAAAAAATTATTAGTACGCAGCGTACAAAGTTATGCGCTGGCGTATTTTCAGGGTCGCGTCGACGAATTTGGCTATCGTCTGCAGTCGTTCGCGCCGCATCAGAAGATACCCCGCCTGCAGTTGACGAATGCGCGCACGCGCTGGGGCAGCTGTAGTCAGACAGGGATTCGTCTCAATTGGCGCTTGATCCACTTGCCCAACGAACAAGTGGATTACGTGGTGGCGCACGAGTTGGCGCATTTGCTGGAAATGAATCACTCGGCGAAGTTCTGGGCAGTCGTCGCGCGCTTGTACCCCGGATACGAATTGCCGCGTGCCGCGCTCAATCATGCCAACAGGATGATCCCGAATTGGTAATGAGTTCGTTATTCAACTAAAAAATCGTCGGAAAATTTACAGGAGTTATACCATGCGCATATTGCACACTATGATTCGCGTCGGCGATCTCGATCGTGCCATCAAGTTCTACACCGAAGTGCTCGGCATGCGAGTCCTCAAAAAATCGGATTTCCCGGAAGGCAAGTTCACCAACGTGTTCGTCGGTTATGGCGACGAGTCGGAGGGAGCAACCATCGAGTTGACCTACAACTATGGGGTCGATAAATACGAGGTTGGTACAGGCTTCGGCCACATCGCTGTGTCAGTGCCGGATGCGTATGCCGCGTGTGCGGAGATCAAGCGTCGTGGCGGTGTAGTGACGCGCGAAGCGGGGCCGATGAAACATGGCACGACCGTCATTGCGTTCGCGCAGGATCCGGATGGTTATAAGATCGAGTTGATCGAGCGGAAGTAAATTTCCACCAATAGATGTCTGCTAGCGGCTTTTGCCGGCACCACCGGCAGTTTTCAGCGGATAGCGATTGGCAAGAAAATCGATCCATACTATTTCGGCGTTGCACGTTTGCGGTACGGCGGATTCGTTGCGCCTTGTCGCAACGAACAAACGGCCGAGCATCGTACGCCGCCATTCTTCGCCGCCGTATAAATGGTAGAAGTCGGTACGCTCGAGATGCGCGCGCGCGAGCAATCGCATCGCTTCGCGCGGTGCTTGCGAGACGACGGTGGCCAGCGTGAGACGACTGACGACGACGGTGTCGAGCGCTTTATAAAATGCTTCCGTCTGCGCGCTATCGAGCGACTTGTAGTATCGGAACCACGTGCTACGGTGGCTGATCATGAAGTCGGCGTCGGGCTGAGTGAGCCAATACAGGTTCCAGGCCTGCGTGTCGCCCTGCGTTTGCATCAAACGAAAAATGCAATTCTCCGCGCCTGGAATTGCATAATGTTCCGGCGCTTGAGGGGCGTACATCACAACACCATTCCAAAGTTGCATGATCTGACTCGTATTCGCTGCCGGTGCGCCCGGCCTACATCTGCGCTAACGGTCAAAATCGAACTTACTTGACCCGCAATGCACGTGACATGTTGTGTCGTCGTGGCGCGATGCGCTCGTCGGCAGAACAATTACGACGTGTGGTTTCTTGGCACGTGTATAAGCGGTTTAGCCGATGGTGTGTCGCAACCGCTTCCGCAATTTCCACAGCCGCTGCCGCATCCGGCGCCCGATGAAATCTTGCTTTGGCGTGTCAGCTTGCGCCAAAGTCCTGGCGCCAGACGCCGGAGCGACGCGACAATGCTTGCAATCAGGATGAGGGCAAGTACTAGATCTTGAATAATGCCGTAAGCATTCATTTGACGATCTCCAGAATGGCGCTCATACCAGTGCCTGCGCCACGTGATAAGTGACCCATGCCGCGCCATACGCGAGCAAGGTCAGATAGCCCGCGGCAACAGCAACCATTTTCCAACCGTTGGTTTCGCGCTTGATGATCGCTAGCGTCGAGATACATTGCGGCGCATACACATACCAGGCAAGCAGCGACAGTGCTGTCGGCAAACTCCACTGCGTAGCGAGAATGGGAGAGAGCGCGTTCGCGGCGCCTTCCGTTCCGGCGCCGGCGACCGCATACACTGTGGCCAAACCGCTTACCGCCACTTCGCGCGCGGCCAAACCCGGAACCAGTGCAATGCAAATCTGCCAACTGAAACCAATGGGTGCGAAGACAACTGCCAGCGCATGTCCGATGCGCCCTGCAAAGCTATAGTCGATGGCGGGTGCCGTCCAGCTTGCTGGCGGTGTGGGATAGCTGGCGATGAACCACAACAGAATCGACAGTGCCAGGATGATGCCGCCGACACGGCGCAAAAATATTTGCGCGCGTTCGACCAGCCCAATGAATATGTCACGTGGATGAGGCAACCGATACGAGGGCAACTCCAGCAGAAGTGGATGTTCGCTTTGCGAGCGCGAGAAACGCTTGATCGCGTAAGCGACCGCCAGGACACTGACGATGCCTGCCAGATACAACGCGAACAGCACTAACCCTTGCAGTTTGATCGGTCCCCAAACTGATCGATCGGGAATGAAGGCGCCGATCAGCAATGCATACACAGGCAGACGTGCCGAGCAAGTGGTCAGCGGCGCGACGAGAATAGTGACCAACCTGTCGCGTGGATCCTGAATCGTGCGCGTAGCCATGATGCCGGGTATCGCACAGGCGAAACTCGACAGAAGCGGAATGAAAGCACGGCCCGACAATCCGGCGCCCACCATGAAACGGTCGAGCAAAAAAGCGGCGCGCGGCAGGTAGCCCGATTCTTCCAGCACGAGAATGAACAGGAACAACAGCAAAATTTGCGGCAGAAAAACCAGCACGCTGCCGACACCGGCGATCACGCCTTCCACGAGTAAACTTCTCAATGGACCGGTAGGCAGCATGTTACCGACCACGCCACTCAACCAGCCGACGACGACTTCGATGCCGTCCTGAAATGGAACGGCCCATGCGAACACCGCCTGGAACATCAGAAACATCGTGACGGCTAGAATCAGCAGACCCCACACCGGATGCAATACCCAGCGGTCGATGGCATCGTCGATTTCGGCGGTGCGGCGTGGCACGCTTACTGAGGTTGCGAGCAGATCGCGCACCATCGTGTGAAGATCTGAATTTTCCGCAAGCGGTTGTGGCGGTGCGGGGAGCGTGCCGTCGAGCGCGGCAATCAGCGCAGCGGCACCGTCGTGCTTCACTGCAACGGTCTCGACGACTGGAATGCCAAGGGCATAAGACAATTTATTGCGATCGATAATGATGTTGCGCTTGGCGGCTGCATCGACCATGTTCAGCGCCAGCACCATCGGTACGCCGATCTGCTGTAGTTCCAGCACGAAACGTAAATGCAAGCGCAGGTTGGTGGCGTCCGCCACGCATACGATCAAATCGGGCCGCGCATGGCCTTCCAATCGGCCAAGACATACATCGCGCGTGATGGCTTCATCGGGACTCGTTGCTGCCAGGCTATACGCGCCAGGCAAATCGAGTACTTGGACATGTTGGCCCGAAGGCAGCGTGAACTGTCCTTCCTTGCGCTCTACCGTTACTCCGGCGTAGTTGGCAACTTTCTGACGGCTGCCCGTGAGGCGATTGAACAGCGCCGTCTTGCCGCAGTTGGGATTTCCCACCAAGGCAATGTTCAAACTATTGGCACTGCGGTTCATGCGTTACGTCTCGATCAGATTGATGAGGGTGTCACCCGAACACGCGCAGCCTCTGCCCGGCGAAGTGCGAAGCGCGTATAGCCCACCTGCACCAACATCGGTTCACCGCCTAGCGGACCCTGCGCGACAACACTGACCGGCTCGCCGGCAACAAAACCAATATCGCGCAGACGGCGCGCGATCATGTCTTGCGGACTTGCATCCAGGACTGTTTTGACGACGGCCTGTTTGCCTACGGTAAGGCTGGATAGCTGCATAGTGTTTTAGTCTGTTGCCAGACCGCAAATGAGAATGATTGCTATTTTACAACCCTCTGCGTAATAAAAGTGTGATCTTCTGTTGATTCGACACAATGAACTTCCGTGTGTAAGAAGCGTCATCGGTGCGATAGCGGCTTCCAGATTCTATTACGGCATAGATGTCTCGATTTGTAATCGCCAGCAAGTCGGCACCGGAAGCAGGTAAAATCCCGCCCTTATTGGCCGACTCGGCTGAGACGGCGAATTTCTGCCGGGACTTACGAGGATGAGTTATGAATTTTGAACAGGCTCGTTTCAATATGGTTGAACAGCAGATTCGACCGTGGGACGTCCTCGACCCTGAAGTGCTCGAAACGCTGATGATGGTCAAGCGGGAATTATTTGTATCTCCCGAGCACCAGGCGTTGGCTTTCGCCGAAATCGAGTTGCCCATTGGCTGCGGTCAAACCATGTTGTCGCCGAAGATCGAAGCAAAAGCTTTGCAAGCCTTGAACGTCAAACACACCGACAATGTGTTGGAAATCGGTGCCGGTTCGGGTTACATGGCAGCGCTGTTGGCGGCGCGCGGAGAATTGGTATGCACCGTCGAGATCGAATCTCAATTGGCGCAACTGGCCGCCGACAATCTATCGCGCAACGGAATCGATAATGCGATCGTCGAAGAAGGCGACGGTTCTCTTGGCTGGTCGCGTATGGATTATGACGTCATCATGGTGTCGGGCGCACTACCCGAAATTCCCGCTCAGATGCTGGCCCAACTCAAACATGGCGGCCGCTTATTTGCTTTCGTCGGCGAAGCGCCGGTGATGCGCGCGCGTTTGGTGACTCGCGTCGACGAAGCCGCCTATCAAACCGTGGACCTGTTCGAGTTTCTGGCACCGCCAATAAGACTCGCGATGCAGCCTACTCGCTTTGAATTCTAATGCTTTGATTTCGAGAACGAACGGATGCAACAACTAAGTGTGCGCGAGTTGGCTAGCTGGTTGCAGGATGATGATCGAGCCAAGCCGCTATTGCTGGATGTGCGCGAACCTTCCGAATTTGAATATTGCGCAATCGGGGGATCGATGCTTATGCCATTAGGATATGTGGCAACGCGACTCTCTGAGTTGGATGCGGAGAAAGAAATCGTCTGCATCTGCCATCATGGCGGGCGAAGCATGCAGGCAGCACGCTATCTTTCGCAGCAAGGTTTTAAAAAATTGTTCAATCTGTCTGGCGGCGTACACGCGTGGGCGCAACAGATCGATCAGAGCATGCCGACCTACTAATTAGACGGATCAAAAATGGCGACGGAAAGATTAATGAAATACATGGTGTTGTTAGTAGCTGCTACGTTGTCCGCTTCAGCCGCGAGAGCGGCGGATTTGCTGGATCTTTACCTCGACGCACTGAATAGCGATTCGCAATTTGCCAGCGCCAAAGCATCGCTTGAAGCGGGACGCGAGAATCTTCCGCAAGGGCGCGCAGGTTTGTTGCCCAACATGGTAGCGGGTGGTTCCACAACCTATAACCACGACGACATTTCATTGCCTTCGGAACGCAACGTGAACTTCAATAGCAATAGCTATCAGGTGCAACTGACCCAGCCCTTGTTTCGCTGGCAAAACTGGGTCGTCTACAAGCAGGATCAGCTGCAGGTTGGCATTGCCGAAGCGCAATTTTCGGCGGCGCAGGTTGATCTGATCCAGCGCGTGGCGCAGGCCTACTTCGATGTACTGCTCGCTCAAGACGTGTTGGCTTCCGTGCAGTCGCTTAAAGCCGCAGCCAGCGAGCAATTGCAACTGAGCAAGAAAAGTTTTGAAGTCGGAACGGTGACCATCACCGATGTGAACGACGCGCAATCGAAATACGATTTGGCCAATGCGCAAGAGATCGCGTCGCAAAACGATCTCGATGTCAAACGCCAGGCATTGAGTTTGTTGACTGGCAAAGAGCCGCAGGCGCTGGCTACGTTGCGTCCCGGCGTGCAGATCATGGGACCGCAACCGGCCGACATGCAGCAGTGGGTGACCTCCTCCTTGTCGGACAATGCAAGCGTACAAGCGCAACAACTCACGCTGGAAGTCGCGCAACGAGAAATCGAGCGTCAGCGCGCAGGCCATCTTCCAACGCTTGATCTGGTGGCTGCTTACGGCCACACGCATGCAGCGAACAGCACGAGTTCCGGTTCTCCCTCGGAAGTAAAAAGCGGGACAGTCGGCGTGCAGCTCTCGTTACCGCTTTATCAAGGTGGCAGCGTGCAGTCGAAAGTACGTCAAACCATCGCACTGGCCGACAAGGCGAAAGCTGATCTCGACACCGCCAAACGCAATGCCGCACAGCTGGCTCGCCAATCCTATCTCGGCGTTACCAGCGGTATTGCCCAGGTGCGCGGATACGAAGCTGCATTAGTGTCCAGCCAAAGCGCGGTCGATTCCAACAAGCTTGGCTATCAGGTGGGTGTGCGTATCAATATCGATGTGCTCAACGCAGAAAGCCAACTTGCCGATACCCAACAAAAACTTGCTCAGGCACGCTACAACACTTTGATATCGCAGCTTAAGCTGAAGGGTGCCGCAGGCTCTCTCTCCGTAGCGGACGTTCAGCAGATCAACAGTTTGCTGGTGCACTAAGCGTCGGCGAAATTACGCGCCGAGATTCATTTGGCGTATTGCATTTGTCATGTGCTGACGTGCGTTCAAAACGCTGACATGGAACTGATTCGAGCATGAAGAAAAAAGCGCTTATCACGGGTGTGACTGGGCAAGACGGTGCTTACCTCGCTGAACTTTTGCTGGCCAAAGGCTACGATGTTCATGGTGTTAAGCGGCGTACATCCTTGCTCAACACCGATCGCATCGATCATTTGTTCCACGATCCGCATACCATTGGAATACCACTGACGCTGCATCACGGTGATCTGACAGATTCAAGCAGTTTGCTACGCATCATTGCCCAGGTTCAACCGGATGAGATTTACAACCTCGCGGCGCAAAGCCACGTGGCGGTCTCCTTTGAAGAACCTGAATACACGGCCAACTCGGACGGTATCGGAACGCTCAGGCTGCTGGAAGCCATCCGCATATTGGGACTCGAAAAAAAGACCCGCTTTTATCAAGCGTCCACATCTGAACTGTACGGCCTGGTGCAGGAAACGCCGCAAAAGGAGACGACGCCGTTTTATCCCCGGAGCCCGTATGCGGCGGCGAAGCTTTATGCATATTGGATTACGGTGAATTACCGTGAGGCTTATGGGCTCTATGCCTGTAACGGTATTCTTTTCAATCACGAGAGTCCGCTACGCGGCGAGACTTTCGTGACGCGCAAGATCACGCGCGCCTTGGCGCATATCAGCTGCGGCATGCAGGATTGCCTATATTTAGGAAATCTCAACGCGCTGCGCGATTGGGGCCATGCGCGAGACTATGTCGAGATGCAGTGGCTCATGTTGCAACAGCAACAGGCGGAGGACTATGTCATTGCAACGGGCACTCAACATAGTGTTCGGGAGTTTGTCGAGATTGCAGCGCGTGAAGTTGGCATATCGATCAGATGGAGCGGTTCGGGCGTCGATGAGGTTGGCATAGTTGATACGGTAACTAACGAAGATACATCGAAGTCTGTCAAACTCGGCCAGGTTATTGTCCGCGTCGATCCGCGCTATTTTCGGCCAACTGAAGTGGAAACTCTACTTGGCGACCCCACCAAGGCGCGCGAAAAACTCGGTTGGCAACCTCGCACGCCGTTCAGTACATTGGTATCGGAAATGGTGCTTGCCGATCTCGAGCTTGCGCGGCGCGAGCGTGCTTCCTTGGGGCGTGGTTTGAAAGTGTATCGTCCAGATCTTGAAACGAAGTCCAAAGGATGAGTCAACGTATTCTACTGACGGGCGGGTCCGGCATGGTTGGACGAAATTTGCAGGATCTGGCCAGGGAGCGGGGCGTCGAGATGCTTGCTCCCAGCAGCAGCGATTTAAATTTATGCGATTCGCATCAAACTGCGACCTATCTTAGCGAGGTCCGGCCCGATTTCGTCATCCACGCAGCCGGGCATGTTGGTGGCATTCAAGCAAATATGCGCGAGCCGGCTCAATTTTTAGTGGACAACTGGGATATGGGACGCAACATTGTTCTTGCGTCACGTGATGCGGGTGTCCGGCGCCTAATCAATCTGGGCACATCTTGCATGTATCCTCGCAATAGCGCCGAGGCGTTGAAGGAAGCAGATGTTCTTACGGGCGCGCTAGAGCCGACGAACGAAGGTTACGCGTTGGCAAAGATTGCAGTCGCCAAGCTTTGCGAATACGTGAGTCGGGAGACGCCGGATTTTTCCTATAAAACACTCATTCCCTGCAATCTCTATGGTCCTTACGACAAGTTCGATCCTGCCCGATCACATCTCGTTCCCGCTGTAATCCATAAGCTGCATCGTGCAAAGCTCGAACACCGGGATACGGTCGATATTTGGGGCGACGGGTCCGCGCGCCGCGAGTTCATGCATGCCCGCGACTTGGCCGATGCCATACTTACGGCGGTCGATAAATTCGACACCCTACCCGTGTTGATGAACGTCGGACTGGGGCGCGATTATTCAGTGAACGAATACTATTCGACCGCTGCCGAGGTAATTGGATACCAGGGTCGCTTCTCGCATGACGTCGGTAAACCGATTGGCATGTCACGAAAGCTGACCGACGTGAGTTTGGCAACTGCCTGGGGATGGACCGCGCAGACTGAACTGCGCGATGGCTTACGTCTTACCTACGAATACTATTTGTCTTCCGGAGTTTCAAATGTCATATCCACTGGCTAACACAAGCTGGGACTACGAAGAATTCGCGGCAATTCAGGCCGTCGTAGAGTCCGGCATGTTTACGATGGGCCCGAAGGTTGCGGAATTTGAACGAGTCTTTGCAGAAGCCGTCCGTTCCCGTTATTGCGTCATGTGCAATTCAGGTTCCTCCGCCAATTTATTGATGGTGGCGGCATTGCGATACAGAAAGCAGAACCCCTTATTGCCGGGTGCTGAAGTGATCGTGCCGGCCGTGTCCTGGAGTACCACTTACTATCCGCTCTATCAATACGGTTTGCGCTTGCGCTTCGTCGACATTGATCGCGAAACACTGAACTACGATCTCGATCAACTAGCTGCCGCGATTACACACAACACCCGTGCCATCATGGCGGTGAACCTGTTGGGTAATCCAAATGATTTCACACGCATTCGGGAAATCATTGGCAAGCGTGACATCTTGCTGATGGAAGACAATTGCGAATCGCTTGGAGCGACCTTCGAGGGAAAGCAAGCGGGTACTTTCGGCATCATGGGTACCTACAGCGCGTTTTTTAGCCACCATATTTCCACTATGGAAGGCGGCATGGTGGTGACGGACGACGAAGAACTCTATCAGATCATGTTGGCCTTGCGCGCGCACGGATGGACGCGCAATTTGCCAAAACACAATCTTGTCTGCGGCACCAAGAGCGACAATGGCTTCGAGGAATCATTTCGTTTTGTTCTCCCCGGATACAATCTGCGTCCTTTGGAAATGAGTGGAGCGATTGGATTGGCGCAGATCAAGAAACTGCCAGGAATGATCTCGACACGTCGCAAAAATGCAACCAGATTCATGCAGATCATGAGCGAATTTCCATGGCTGCGCGTACAACGCGAAGTTGAGCAAAGCAGCTGGTTCGGTTTCAGCATGGTGCTAGAACCCAATGCATCCATTTCGCGTGAAGCGTTAGTTGCGATTCTCGAGCGCTATCAGATTGATGTACGTCCAATCGTTGCAGGCAACTTTGCCAAGAACGAAGTGCTGAAGTGGTTTGACTACAGCATTGCTGGCGAGCTTCGTAATGCTGAAGAAATTGACAGCCGCGGATTATTTATTGGTAACCACCACTACCTGCTCAGCAAAGAATTTGCCGTTCTGCAAGAAGCTTTGCGATCGGCGACTAAGTAAGCCCTGAGGAGTCTGCGATGAAAGCAGTGATTCTTGCTGGCGGCTTCGGAACGCGTATTAGCGAAGAGACCACCGTTAAGCCCAAACCCATGGTGGAAATCGGCG